>WGCB01000570.1 GCA_015494005.1 Caldilineaceae bacterium | reverse complement strand
TGTCGATCTCGTAGGCCACCACGCCGGCCACCCGGCCGTCCGGGCCCATGAGCAGGTCCAGCACGTGGAACTCGTCGAAGAAACGCACGCTGCGCTTGATGCACTGCTGGTAGAGGGTCTGGAGGATCATGTGGCCTGTGCGGTCCGCGGCGTAGCAGGCCCGGCGCACGGGCTTCTCCCCGAAGTTGCTGGTGTGGCCGCCGAAGGGACGCTGGGCGATGCGGCCGTCCGGCGTGCGGTTGAAGGGCAGGCCCATGTGCTCCAGCTCGTAGACCACACCCGGCGCCTCGTAGCACATGACCTCCACCGCATCCTGGTCCGAGAGGTAGTCCCCCCCCTTGACCGTGTCGAAGGCGTGCCACTCGGGCCGATCCTCCTCCAGGTTGCCCAGGGCCGCGCCGATGCCTCCCTGGGCGGTGCCGGTGTGGCTGCGGGTGGGGTAGAGCTTGCTCAGGACCGCCGTCTGGCTGCCCTGGCTGGCGTAGAGGGCGGCCATGAGCCCCGCGCCCCCCGCGCCGACAACAATGGTTTCGTATCTGTGATGGTGAACCATGGATCCGTCTCTTCCTGAGGGTGGTTTGACAACTCGATGATGGCCCTGGGGATCGGGCCGCTGGCAGGCTAGCGCAGGTCACCCGGCCCGTTGATGAGCACCGCGAGCCCGGCGGTGATGAGGATCCCCGCCAGGATGTAGAGCAGGATGCGCAGAGCCAGGTTCCAGCCCTTGTGGTGGATGTAGTCGTTGATGCTCCAGCGCACGCCGTTGTAGCCGTGGAGCATGCCCAGGAGCAACAGGGAGAGGTCGAAGGCCTTCCAGAGCAGCCCGTAGGGGCCGTTCCAGCGCTCGACGATGTTCTCGAAGGTGATGTTCTCCACCTTCACCACCATGTGCATGTAGAGCAGGTGGAAGGTGACGGCCAGGAACATGATCAGGCCGCTGATGCGCATGAAGAACCAGCTGTAGCGCTCGAAGCTGGGAGCGCCGTACTTGCGTTTCACGTTGGGGCTTGTAACCACACCCATGATCCCTTTCCTCCTTGGGGTTCGCCGAAACAGGCGGCGTCACGATGGCGAGACAAGAACACAATGGTGAAAAAACACAAAAAACAATGGCACGATGTCGGGCCAAGCGCCCGGACACCTGGCTCGGTCAGAAAAGGCTGGCCAGGGTGATGATGGCCGCTGGGATGAAGACCAGGATGACGATCACCAGCTCGATGCGCACGATGAGCCGCTGGTACTTGCCCAGGGCTGGGAAGAAATCGATGATGATGATGCGCATGCCGTTGGCCGCGTGGTAGAGGACCCCGAAGATGAGGAAGACCTCCAGGATCTTGGCCGGGGGCGAGACGTAGAGGGTGGCGTGCACCCACCCGTAGGCTTTGGGGCCGATCCCCACCAGGAAGATGCTGACAATGTGCAGGGAGAGGAAAAGGGCGATGCCCAGGCCGCTGACCCGGTGCAGGATCCAGGCCCAATGCCCCTCGTTCCCTCGATAGGTGATGCCTCGATAGATGGACTCCAGAACCGCCGTCATGGACGAGAACCTCCTTTCGCTGGCAACTGGGTTTGCTGGCAATGGCTCACGGAACTGCCTGGCCGCCGGTCACAGGGCATGACCGGGAAACCACATCCCACAGGGTAAGCTGGCCGTCACCAGGGATCGGTTGGGCAGATTACCCTGAGGTTCCTGTTGTACGAGGTTGCATCCGCTTCCGCAACGGATGGGGTGAGGAAGCCGAGGAAGCTATCCGCTGGTGCAACGCACCGGGAGCTGGTGCCCCATTGTACGGCGCATCACACCCCATGTCAACAAAATGGGATTTCGTTTCCGAAAATGGAAAGTGCTGATGGAACAAGGGGGAATTGCAAGGAGCTGGCAGACCGTCCCGCCTGCCAGCTCCCATGCCTGTCAGTCCATGTTGGCGATGAGGGCCTGGCCAAACTCGCTGCACTTGACCTTCTTGGCCCCTTCCATGAGCCGGGCGAAGTCGTAGGTGACGATCTTCTGGCTGATGGTCTTCTCCATGGCCTTGACGATCAGGTCTCCGGCCTCGTGCCAGCCCAGGTGGCGGAACATCATCTCGCCGCTCAGGATGACCGAGGAGGGGTTGACCTTGTCCTGGCCCGCGTACTTGGGAGCGGTGCCGTGGGTGGCCTCGAAGATGGCCAGACCGGTCATGTAGTTGATGTTGGCGCCCGGCGCGATGCCGATGCCCCCCACCTGGGCGGCCAGCGCATCGCTGATGTAGTCCCCGTTCAAGTTCAGGGTGGCGATCACGTCGTACTCCGCCGGCCGGGTGAGGATCTGCTGCAGGAAGGCGTCGGCGATCACGTCCTTGATGATGATGCCGTTGGGGAGCTGCTGCCAGGGGCCGCCGTCCAGGGGGGTGGCGCCGAAGTTCTCCCGGGCCTCCTTGTAGCCCCAGTTGCGGAACGCGCCCTCGGTGAACTTCATGATGTTGCCCTTGTGGACCAAGGTCACGCTCTTGCGGTCGTTGTCGATGGCGTACTGGATGGCGGCCCGGACCAGGCGCCGGGTCCCGTCCTCGCTCACCGGTTTGACGCCGATGCCGCTGCTCTCCGGGAAGCGGATCTGGGTCACGCCCATCTCGTTCACCAGGAAGTCGATGACCTTGCGCGCCCCCTCGGAGTAGGCTTCCCACTCGATGCCGGCGTAGATGTCCTCGGTGTTCTCCCGGAAGATGACCATGTTGATGAGATCCGGCCGCTTCACCGGGCTGGGCACGCCCTTGAAGTAGCGCACCGGCCGCACGCAGGCGTAGAGGTCCAGGCGCTGGCGCAGGGCCACGTTGATGCTGCGGATGCCGCCGCCCACCGGCGTGGTCAGGGGCCCTTTGATGGCCACCAGGTACTCCCGGATGGCTTCCAGGGTCTCCTCGGGCAGCCAGATGGGCTCCCCGTAGACCTCGTTGGCCTTCTCGCCGGCGTAGACTTCCATCCAGACGATCTTGCGCTTGCCGCCGTAGGCCTTCTCCACCGCGGCGTCCAGGACGGGCTGGCTGGCCCGCCAGATGTCCGGCCCCGTGCCATCCCCCTCGATGAAGGCGATGATGGGCTTGTCCGGCACCTGGAGCACCCCATCCTTGATGGTGATCTTTTCCCCTTCCTGCGGTACCACGATCTTTTGAAATGCCATGCCAACACTCCTTGCAAGTGGTTCCTCGTCCGTTGGGCCGAGGAATGATTCCGATGAAATTTGTGCCAAAATCTAGGCGATGTCGCTCTCGACTTGGGCCCGCCAGGCCTCGTCACGGGCGGAGAAGATCACACCGTTGGCGCCCTGCCCCCAGGGGCCCACCATCCAGAACAGGAGCCGGGCCACCTCCTCGGGGGTGAACATGCCCTGCCGGGTGCGGTAGATCTCGTGGAAGCGGGAATAGTCCAGCCGAGTGCCGGTGGTGTCCACGCTGCGGATGTCCGCCTGCATCTCCGTATCCACGATGCCCGGCCGCAGGGCATTGGAGGTCACGCCCGTCCCCTCCAGCTCCAGGGCGGTGACCCGGGTGAACATCTCCAGCCCCGCTTTGGCCGCGCAGTAGGCGCTCCAGCCTGGGACCGGGTTCTCCGCCGCGCCGCTGCTCATGTTGACGATGCGCCCGTAGTCCTGGTCCAGCATCAGGGGCAACACGTTTCGGGCCATGTTGAAGGCCCCCACCAGGTTCACATGGATGTTGTAGGCCCACTCGTCCGGGTCCACCTCTCCGGTCTCGTCGATGGGCCACAGGATCCCCGCATTGTTCACCAGGATGTCCACCCGATCGAACTGGGTCAAGGCGGCCTCCACCACCTCCTCCACCTGATCGAAGTCGCTCACATCGGCGGGGACAGGGATGGCCCGCCCCCCTGCCTGCTGGATCTCTCGGGCCACGGCCGCCAGCTGGTCCTGGCTGCGGGCCGTCAACACCACCGCCGCGCCGGCCTGGGCAAAGAGCTTGGCTGTGGCTGCTCCGATGCCCCGCCCTGCCCCTGTGATGATGGCCACCTGGCCCTGCAGCTTCTTGCGAACCATGCCTGCGTCCTCGCCTTGTGGGTCGGGCAGACCGCGCCTGGATCGCTGCGTCCCAACCCTTCTCACGACTTCCGAAACCACTAAACCGGCACATCCCGGCAACTGGAAAGTGTACCAGAGGGGTGAAAAAAGGTCCATTTTTTCCGCCTCCCTGGGCCATCCCAATTTGACAAGCAGCCCGAAGCCGAATACAATGGCCCCTGATTAGTCAAACTTGACTATTCGATTTTGAGCAGACGTTCGCCGAGCCTGGCGCCGCCAGGCACAGAGCAGACGAAAAGAGGCCACATGGACAAACAGACACGCAACCGGCTCATGCCCGTCCTCTTCCTGGGCGTGCTCATGGGTGCGCTGGACATCGCCATCGTGGGGCCCGCCCTGCCGGCCATCCGCCGCAGCTTCGGTGTGGACGAACGGGCCACGGCCTGGATCTTCACCATCTATGTTCTCTTCAACCTGGTGGGCGCCCCCCTCATGGCCAAGCTCAGCGACCGCTATGGCCGCCGTCCTCTCTACCTGCTGGACATCAGCCTCTTCGCCCTGGGCTCCTTGATCGTGGCCCTGGCGCCCGTCTTCCCGGTGCTGCTCCTGGGGCGGGCCATCCAGGGGCTGAGCGCGGGGGGCATCTTCCCGGTGGCCAGCGCCGTCATCGGGGACACCTGGCCGGAGGAGAAGCGAGGCAGCGCCCTGGGGATGATCGGCATGGTCTTCGGCCTGGCCTTCATCATCGGCCCCATCCTGGGGGGCATCCTCCTGCGTTGGAGCTGGCAGTGGCTCTTCCTCATCAACCTGCCCGTGGCCCTGGCCGTCATCCTCCTGGGGATGCGAGTGCTGCCGGCCACCCACCCACCCCGGCCCAAGCCCTTCGACTTCGCCGGGCTGGTGGTCCTGGGCCTGGGCCTCACCGGACTCACCTTCGGCATCAGCCAGCTGGACACCACCCGCTGGCTGGCCAGCCTAGCCTCCACCCAGGTTTGGCCCTTCCTGTTGACCGCAGCCGTGAGCGTCCCCCTCTTCGTCTGGGTGGAGCGCCGGGCCGCGGATCCCATCGTGCACCTGGGCCTGCTGAACAACCGGCAGCTGGCCCTGGCCTACGTCCTCTCCAGCGGCGCCGGCACCGGGGAGGCGTCCATCGTCTTCCTGCCCGCCCTGGCTGTGGCCGCCTTCGCCGTCAGCGAGAGCACGGCCAGCTTCCTGATCCTGCCCGTGGTCCTGGCCCTGGCCGTGGGCGCGCCCACCGTGGGCCGTCTGCTGGACCGGGTGGGCCCTCGGCCGGTGGTCCTGGCCGGAACCAGCACTCTGGCCGCGGGCATGTTCCTGCTGGGGAGCCTGGGGCACGTGACCTGGGCCTTCCTGGCCGGGGGAGCCATCGTGGGGCTGGGCCTCTCCAGCCTGCTGGGCGCCCCCATCCGCTACATCGTCCTGCGGGAGGCGCCGGTCACGGAGCGGGCCGCGGCCCAGGGGATGATCACCCTGGCCACGGGCGTGGGCCAGCTGGTGAGCGGGGCCCTGGTGGGTGCGGTGGCGGCCAGCCAGGGAGGCGGCGTCGGCGGCTACCGCTTCGCCTACCTGGTGGTGGGCATGGTGACTCTGGTCCTGGTCGTCCTGGCCCTGGGGGTGAAGAACCAGTCCGAGAACCTGGTTTCCGCACCCCAGGGGATGTCCACGGGCCCGGCCCAACAGGGCGGAAGGAGCTAGCCATGGACCTGCAGAATCGACAGCTCCTGCTCCTGGGCCTGCTGCGCATCCAGACCATGCACGGCTACCAGCTCAACCAGTTCCTGGAGGAGCACCTGGACTTCATGACCAGCCTGAAGCCCTCCACCGCCTACTACACTCTGGAGCGGATGGCCGCGGAGGGGCTGGTGGAGGCCCACGCGGAACAGGCGGGCAACCGGCCCACCCGCCAGATCTACGCCATCACCCCCGCGGGGGAGATCCGCTACCGGGAGCTCCTGCGCCGCAACCTGGCCAGCTACGATCCCTGCGAGAGCGCGGACGACATCGGCATCGCCTTCCTGGCCGACCTGCCGCCGGAGGAGGCTCGCCAGCTCCTGGCCGAGAAGCGGGCCCTCATCCAGGACCGGCTGGACAAGATCCTGGCCGCGGAGGATCGGGTGGACGCAGCCAGCGCCACCCACCTTTCCCTGGAGCGGGTGAAACGTCAACATCAACTGGACCTGGAATGGCTATCCGAAGTGGAGGCCTGGCTGGAGCGCGCCCTGGCCCAGGAGGCAGAGCCGGGATCCGCGCCGGAGCCCTAGGGGACGACACGCCCCGCCCAGGAGCCGCGACCAAAGCTCCAACACTCTCAGAAGCTAGGAGGTGGACACCATGGGAAAGACGGAAGCCCTGGCCGTCGTGGCCATCAATATGGCTTTGCTCTGCTACACGGTGGGCGTGTGGGGCGAGCACCTGGCTCGACGCCTGCAAGGCTGGCATCTGCTCTTTTTCTGGACAGGGTTCAGCCTGGACACCCTGGGGACGACCCTCATGGGCCGACTGGCCGGGAGTTTTCAGCTCAACATCCATGCCGTCACCGGTGTTGTGGCCATCGTGCTCATGCTGGTCCACGCCCTCTGGGCCACCATCGTCCTGCTGCGCCGGGACGAGCACGCCATCCGCAACTTCCACAAGTTCAGCACCGCGGTCTGGGGGATCTGGCTCATCCCCTTCCTGACCGGCATGTTCCTGGCCATGATCGGCGGCATGTGAGCCCAGAGGCCACGCCGGCCAGGCCGCTCTTCGACCTTTTTCCCCGGATGACGACGTCCGGCTATCGTGAACCGACCGCGCCGCGAGCGCGCAGACCAACCACTCACTTCGTACAAGGAGGAAGGATGAACTCTCTTTTCATGCCCCTGCTTCAGGCCCACTCGGGCTGGCGCTACATCGTTCTGCTGCTTCTGATCCTGGCTGTGGTGAAGTACCTGCTGGGCCTGGTCCAGAAAAGCAGCTGGACGGACATGGACCAACGCCTCGGCCTCTTCACCACCATCGCACTGGACATCCAGGTGCTGTTGGGGTTGATCCTGCTGGCCGTGGCCGCCCCCCTGGGTCACCTGGGCCCCACGGAGAAGTTCGAGCACCCCACCACCATGATCCTGGCCCTGATCGTCATGCACATCGGCTGGAGCCGGGTCAAGAAGGCACCGGACGAGGCCGGCAAGTTCCGCACCGCCGCGCTGACCTTCATCCTCACCGGGCTGCTGGTGGCCCTGGGCGTCTGGCGCATCACCGCGGCGGTGGCTGCGGTGGGATGAGGCAGGCAACGAGACCGGATCGAAAAAGCCGGGCGGGGATCTCCCGTCCGGCTTTCTGCATGGACGAAACTGCGCTGTGTCTATTCCTCCACCTTGCCGAAGGCCACCACCACGTTCTGGCCGCCGAAGCCAAAGGCATTGACCAGCACATGCCGGATCTCGCCGTGGTAGGGCGCGTTCCCCACCACGGTGATGGGCAGGGCCGGATCCGGCGTGTAGTTGATGGTCGGGGGCACGATGCCTGTCTGCAGGCTGCGCACCGCCGCCAGCGCGGACTGGGCCCCGGCCGCGCCCAGGGC
>WGCB01000569.1 GCA_015494005.1 Caldilineaceae bacterium | reverse complement strand
GCCCGGGCCCAGGCGAACCGCTCCCAGGAGGGGGGTAGCAGGGCGAAAGAGCGCCACTGGTCCGTGGCTTTGGGCGCGGCGGCCCGGCTCACCGCCTCGCTGATGCGGTCCAGGAGGATGGCCAGGAAGACGATGGCCATGCCCGCCTCCACGCCCCGGCCCACCTGCAGCCGCTGCAGGGAGAGAAGCACCTCCCGGCCCAGGCCCCCCGCGCCGATCAGCGCGGCGATGACCACGATGCCCAGGGCCATCATGATGGTCTGGTTGACCCCAGCCAGGATGGTGGGCATGGCCAGGGGCAGCTGCACCTTGAACAGGATCTGCCGGGGCGTGGAGCCGAAGACCTCCGCGGCCTCCAGGCTCTCCTTGGAGACCCGGCGGATGCCCAGGTTGGTCAGGCGGATGGCCGGGGGGATGGCGTAGATGATGGTGGCCACCACGCTGGGCACCCGGGCCACGCCGAAGAAGAGGAGCACCGGGATCAGGTAGACGAAGGCCGGCATGGTCTGCATGGTGTCCAGGATGGGCCGCAGGCCCATCTCCAGCCGGTCGCTCCGGGCGGACCCGATGCCCAGGGGGATGCCCACCAGCAGGGCCAGGAGGACGGCCACCCCCATCAGGGCCAGGGTCTGCATGCTCTCCAGCCAGAGCCCCACCGCGCCCATGTAGAGGAGGCCGATGGCGGCCAGGAGCCCGGTGCGCAGGCCGCCCGTCCCCAGGCCGAAGAGGAAGAAAGCCAGGATCAGGCTGAACCAGGGCAGGCCCAGGAGGACGTTCTCCACGCCGCGCAGGGCCCAGTCGATGAAGTCGCTCAGGGGCTCGAAGAAGTAGAGGAAGAGCGGATGGTGGGCCCGGTTCACGATGACCCAGAGCTGGAAGGCGTCGATGGGCTTGCGCAGACCCAAGTTCCAGGCCTCGGGGAAGCTCCCCAGATCCCTCAGGGCCAGGTTGAGGGCCAGGAGGAGGACCACCCCGCCGATCGCCAGCAGCCAGCGCCCGCTGGGACGGCTCCCCGCCACGGTCTGCCTCTTTGCTGCGGGCAACGTGGTCATGCCGCCTTCCCTCCCAGGGCCTGCACCACCTCCCGAGGGCCGATGAGCCCCACCAGCTGGCCCGCCTCGTCCACCACCGGCAGGGGCGCCTCCTGCTGGGCCAGCAGGGGCAGGATCCGCTCCAGCCGCTCGTCCGGGTTGACGGTGGGGCCGTTCGCCGTGTCCACGGGGGCCGGGTCCGTCACCGGGCGCATGATGCTGCGGGCGGCCAGGACCTTCTCCCGGGGCGCGTCCTGGGTGAATGCCTGCACGTAGTCGTCCACCGGGTGGGCCACCACCTCCTCCGGCGTGCCCACCTGGACGAACTCCCCGTCCCGCATGATGGCGATGCGGTCCCCCAGCTTCAGGGCCTCCAGGAAATCGTGGGTAATGAAGATGAGGGTCTTGCGCATCATCTGCTGCAGGTTCAGGAGCTCGTCCTGCATCTCCCGGCGGATCAGGGGGTCCAGCGCGCTGAAGGGCTCGTCGAAGAGGAGGATGGCTGGGTCCACGGCCAGGGCCCGGGCCAGGCCCACCCGCTGGCGCATGCCGCCGCTCAGCTGCTGGGGGTAGTGCTGCTCCCAGCCGGAGAGGCCCACCAGCTCCAGCACCTCCCGGGCCCGGGCATAGCGCTGCTCCTTGGGGATGCCCTGGATCTCCAGCCCGTAGGCCACGTTGTCGATGACCCGGCGGTGGGGGAAGAGGCCGAAGTGCTGGAAGACCATGCTCAGCTTGTGGCGGCGCACCTCCCGCAGAGCCTTTTCGTCCAGGCCGGCCAGGTCCATGCCGTCGATGAAGATGTGGCCGAAGGTGGGCTCGATGAGCCGGGAGATGCAGCGGATCAGGGTGGATTTGCCGCTCCCGGAGAGGCCCATGACCACGAAGATCTCCCCCTCCTGGACATCGAAGGAGACGTTCTTCACCGCCACCACGTGGCCGGTCCGGTCCAGGATCTCCGCCTTGCTCGCGCCCGCGTCCACCTCCGCGCGGACGCCCTCCGGGTTGGGGCCGAAGATCTTCCAGATGTGTTGGCAGGATACAGCGACGGTGTCAGGCATGGTGGTGATTGAGTTG
>WGCB01000568.1 GCA_015494005.1 Caldilineaceae bacterium | reverse complement strand
GGCCCAGGCCATGCAGGCCCACTTCCCCCAGGTGCGCATCAGCGCCCATCCCTTTCCCCAGGCCGTGGAGGAGGTCAACGCCCAGGCGGACCTGGCGGTCAACTGCACCTCCCTGGGCATGACGCCCCACACCGAAGGCCTCCCCTGGGACGAGGACGCGCTCTTCCGCCCCGAGCAGGTGGTCTACGACCTGGTCTACAACCCGTCGGCCACCCGGCTCCTCCAGATCGCGGCCGCGGACGGGGCCCGGGCCATCGGCGGCATGGGCATGCTGGTCCACCAGGGGGCCATCGCCTTCCAGCGCTGGACCGGGGAGGCGCCGCCCATCCCGGTGATGCGCCAGGCGGTCAACGTGATGCTGGACCAGTGACGCCACCCAGAAGCCATCATCAGCAGCCCTCATCCGGAGCCATCAACCGAAGGAGCACCCATGAACCCAACCCCAACTTCCGTCAACTACCAGGCCGTGCCGGACGAATCGGGCCACTTCGGCCCTTTCGGCGGCAAGTTCGTGCCCGAGACCCTGATGCCGGCCCTGGAGGAACTGGAGCAGGCCTATCTCTCCGCCCGGAACGACCCGGACTTTCAAGCGGAGCTGGCCTACCTTCAGCGCACCTACGTGGGCCGGCCCACCCCAGTGACCTATGCCCGGCGGCTCAGCCAGCACCTGGGTGGGGCCCAGATCTACCTGAAACGGGAGGACCTGGCCCACTCTGGCGCCCACAAGATCAACAACGCCCTGGGCCAGGCTCTGCTCATGGCCCGGAAGATGGGCAAGCAGCGCATCGTGGCCGAGACCGGGGCCGGTCAGCATGGGGTGGCCACGGCCACCGCGGCCGCGCTGCTGGGCATCGAGTGTGTGGTCTACATGGGCACGGTGGACATGGAACGCCAGAAGCCCAACGTCTTCCGCATGCGCCTGCTGGGCACGGAGGTGCGGGGAGTGGAAAGCGGCAGCAAGACCCTGAAGGACGCCATCAACGAGGCCATCCGAGACTGGGTCACCAACGTGCGCACCACTCACTACCTCCTGGGGAGCGCCCTGGGCCCCCACCCGTACCCGGCCATGGTGCGGGACTTCCAGAGCGTCATCGGGCGAGAGGCCCGGGAGCAGCTGCTGGGCCCGGACGGTCCCGGGCGGCTGCCGGACGCGGTGGTGGCCTGCGTGGGGGGCGGGAGCAACGCCATCGGCATCTTCCATGCCTTCCTGGAGCAGGAGTCCATCCGCCTCATCGGGGTGGAGGCTGGGGGTGAGGGCATCGAGAGCGGCCGCCACGCGGCTCGCTTCGCGGATCCGGAGATGGGGCGGCTGGGGGTGCTCCAGGGCACCAAGAGCTACGTGCTCCAGGACGCGGACGGCCAGATCGCCCTGACCCACAGCATCTCCGCGGGGCTGGACTACGCCAGCGTGGGGCCGGAACATGCCTGGCTGCGCCAGATCGGCCGGGCCGAGTACACCTACTGCACGGATGCCCAGGCCCTGGAAGGCTTCCGCCTGCTCTGCGAGCTGGAGGGGATCATCCCCGCCCTGGAGAGCGCCCACGCCATCGGTCACGTGCTGGAGCTGGCTCCCCAGATGGGGAAGGACGAGATCCTGCTGGTCAACCTGAGCGGCCGAGGAGACAAGGACCTGGACACGGTCTGGAAGGCCATGGGCCAGGATCGAAGCCAGGAGCAAACTGGAGAGGGGGCGTAGCATGAGCGGAGTGGAACGGATTCGGACGGCGTTTCGGCGGGCCAAGCAGGCGGATCGGGCGGCGTTCATGCCCTACTATGCCCTGGGCTACCCGGATCGAGAGCACAGCCTGGCGGTGATCCGGGAGCTGGCCGGCGTGGGCGCGGATCTCTTCGAGCTGGGCATTCCTTTCAGCGATCCCCTGGCCGACGGCCCCACCGTCCAGACGGCCACCTACCAGGCCCTCGTCCAGGGGACCACCGTGGCCGACTGCTTGGCCATGGCCCGGGCCTTGCGAGAGCAGGGCGTGGAGCAGCCCTTCTGCGCCATGAGCTACTACAATCCCATCCTCAGCTACGGCGAGGAGCGTTTCGTTCAGGAGGCGGCAGCCGCGGGTGTGGATGGCCTCATCGTGCCGGATCTGCCGCCGGAGGAGGCGGACACCCTGGAGCACGCCTGCCGGGCAGCGGGCCTGGCCACCGTCTACCTCCTGGCCCCCACCAGCACCGAGTCCCGCATCCGGACAGTGGCGGCCCGGGCCACCGGCTTCATCTACCTGGTGAGTGTCACCGGCATCACCGGCGCCCGCCAGACCCTTCCCCCGGACCTGGTGGATTTCGTGGCTCGGGTGCGGCGTCACACGGACCTGCCCCTGGC
>WGCB01000567.1 GCA_015494005.1 Caldilineaceae bacterium | reverse complement strand
CCGTGGCTGCGTCCTGGAAGGGAGCCTGGGGCTGGGTGGTGGCGACGGGCCGTGTGGAGACCGGCACATCGCTGATGGTTTTGCGGGGTGGCCCATTCCCACAGGCGGCCAGCAGGAGAGCCGTCAAGGCCAGGAGGAGCAGGGTCCACAGGAAGGCGGGCCGAGGGGTGACAGGCCGGGGAAATCGCGAGTCAGGAAGGCGCACAGCGCAGCTCCTTCGACGGTGGATGGGCTGGAGTGGGTGAAGGAAAGAGGTGGTCCTCAGTTGGCCACCTTACCACAGCTCTAGGACTTTTGGACTAAGCAGAATCGCACAGAAATTGGAAGAAGAGCTGGCTGGCCCGGTAATGCCAGCTGTGGCCCTGGCGGAACTCGTCCAGCCCTTGGATCCCCTGGCGGGCATACTGGATGGCCTGGTGGACCATCTCCAGCTTGTCCGCGTCCTTGACCAGGCGGGCCTCCGGGGAGGAGCCGGCGTCGTACTCGGCCCAGAGCTCCTGGTAAGTGGCCCCGCCGGGCAGGGGAGCCAGGAGGCGAGCCATCACCGCGTCCTCGGCCCGGTGCTTGGCCTCCTGGCCCAGGAGCTGGCTGGTTCGCTTGGGCAGGTCCGTCAGCATGCTCTCGGCCAGGTCGTGGAGCAGGGCCAGGATCACCACCCGGCCCACGTCCAGAGGGCGCTCCAGCCCTTCGCCGGCGGGATCCTGGTTCACCCACTCGGCCAGGAAGAGGGCCAGCACCCCCACGCCGAAGCTATGGTCCGCGATGGACTCGGGCCGGGGCACCCCAGCCAGGAGCCAGCCGGTACGAGGCAGCCGCTTGAGCAGGTTGGCCTGGTCCAGCAGGTGGCGGAGGGGAGGCAGCACAGGATGGTCGGGCACGGGCCGGGTCCTCAGGGCGTGGTGATGGCCAGGAGCTGGCGGCGCAGGAGGTCCAGGGCCCGGTTGCCCACCCAGGCCACGGTCAGCTCATCGGTGCCGCCGTAGGGCATGCGGCTGGCCCGCACCCCTTCCGGACCGGCCACGGCCATCCAGCTCTCGCCGGTCTCGTCTCCGTAGGCCCCCTCGCCCTCCCGGGCAGTGCTCAGGATGGCCAGGCCATACGCCGCGCCTGCGACCTGGGCCAGGGCTTGGGCCACCTCCTGGGCCAGTTCCTCGCTCACCTCACCAGCCTGGAGGCGCTCCTGGAGCCCCGGTGGCAGGAGGCTTGTGTCCAATTCCCGGCCGGCCAGGGCGGCGGCCACGGGCTGGTACGCCTCCAGGGCCTGGGCCAGGCGCCGGGCCACCGTGCCAGCCGGGTCCGTCTCGTAGAGGGCCACCTGGGCCTCCTCCGCCTGGAGGGCCCGGGCCACCACCGCCTCCACCGTCTCCCCGGGGGTGTCGCTGTAGATGTAAGGCCCCAGCCGGGAGCGGATCTCCGCCTCCAGTTCGTCCAGCAGGGCGTCGGCCTCCTCCGGGGTGGCGGCCCGGGCGGTGATGCGGATGTCCGCCTGGCCCAGGTGGGCGGCCAGGCCCACGGTGGGGTTGGTGCGGTGCATCAGGTCGTGGATGCGGCTGTCGATGCTGCTCTCGCCGATGCCCACGGTGCGCAGGATGCGCCGCCGGATCACCGCGCCGCTCCGGGCCTGGAGGTAGGGGAGCACCGAGTCCTGCATCATGCGTTTCATCTCCCGGGGCACGCCGGGCAGGGCAATGATGCTGCCCTGGTCCGTCTCCACCAGGATGCCTGGGGCCGTGCCCACCGGGTTGGGGATGATGCTGGCCCCCTCGGGGAGGTAGGCCTGGCGCTGGTTGTTCTCGCTCATCTGGGAGCCCCAGCGGGCGAAGCGCTTGCGCAGGGCGTCCAGGGTGGGCTTGTGGAGGATGAGCCGACGGCCCGTGGCGTTGGCGATGGCCTCCCGGGTGATGTCGTCCACGGTGGGGCCCAGCCCCCCGGTGACGATGACCACGTCACTGCGCCCCAGGGCCTGCTGCAGGACGCCCCGCAGCCGAGGCTCGTTGTCCCCCACGGTGGTCTTGTAGTAGAGGTTCACGCCGATCTCCCGGAGCTGCTGGGCGATCCAGGCGGCGTTGGTGTCCACGATCTCTCCCAGCAGGATCTCCGTCCCAGTGGTAACGATCTCGGCGGTGAGGTTTCCGGTGGTGCTTTCGGGTGTGGCTGTCTGCTTCTCCACGGGTGACTCCGGGGTGGGGGAAAACAAAGATTGAAGATCGAAGATTGAAGACCCAAAACCAAAGACTAGCTACACATCACTTTGAGCTACGGGTAGGGTAGGAGACGGAAGGAAACGGGTTCATCCAAACGCAGGCAGCGCAGGGTCCAGTCCCAACCGATGCGGAAATAGCTTTTATCCCGTCGGCTCCGATGGTCCACCAGGTGGCGTTGCCCCCGTTTGACCACCACGCTGCCTAAGGCGATGAGCCAGAGGAAGGTCAACGCCACGGCCAGGACCAGCCGGTCGATGCGGTCCGGATCGCGCAGGTGAGAGGCTTCCAGGTCAAAGCCATGTCCCTTCCAGTCCCCGTACATCTCTTCGGTCCACATGCGTTTCTTGTAGAGGCGAATGAGAGCGCCTCGTCCGCTGCGGCTGCTGGCCAGGTACCAAGGGGCGTCCTCGCCGGCTTCCCAGTGCAGGACCAGCCAGAACCAGCCCACGTTTCGGCGGCGGGTCAGGCGCACCCAGCCCAGCACTCGAGTCTGGCCCGGCTCCAGGGCAAAGGAGTCCAGCCGTCGCCAGCCAAAGGTGGGGCTGTAGACCTGGATCTTGCCCTGTTGGCGAATCACAAAGTGCCAGCCTTGGCGACGCAGCCAGCCCAAGAGCTCCACCGACTGGAAACCGGCATCCCCCAGCAGGACCACCGAGCGCTGGGCCGGTATCAGGGGAAGCAGCCGCTTCAGCAGGGCCTGCTGGGCCTGCACCGAGGTCCAGCCCCGGCTGCCCCGATGCACGCTCCAGACCAAGGGCAGGCTGCGCCGTTTGTAGGCCAAGCTGACGGTCATCAACCGGAAGGCGAAGCCGACCTTGGTGCAGTCGATGATCAAGTGCAGTTCGGGACCCGAGGCCAGGGCCAGGAGCTGTTCCGCCACGGGCCGATACCACTCCCACACCTGCAGCCGGGGGTTGCCCAGAAACCGTCGCAGCCGATTGACCAGGCTGGGCGCTTTGCTTCGGCTGGGCCACATGCCCACGATGCGGGAAAGATGGACCCGCCCCGCCAGAAACAGGCCCGTGATCAGCAGGGCCATGTTGCGCTGACGGGTGACTCGCTCCTCAGGCCACCATTGGCGAATCTGGTGGAGTATCGTATGATAGAGACGAAGGTTGGTGCTCATGCATGCCTCCTTGATACATGGTTTTTTCACGTACTTCCAGTGTATCAGACATGCGGCCCAACCTTCATCTTTTCATCAGAACCAAAGTGATGTGTAGCTAGTAATGAGTAAAGGAGTAATGAGTAAAGGGTAAAACGGCCGGATCACCGACGCCCACCCCTTACTCATTACTCATTACGGATTACTCATTACGAATTACAGGTTCCGCACTCCCCTACTTCGCCGCCTCTTCCACGTTCTCCGCGGTGTAGACGGTGAAGGGGCCCATGAGCACGCGCAGGCCGGCATCCCGGGTGGGGTCCTTCTCGATGGTGTAGGAGCCCATGCGCCCGGCCTCGAAGGTCTGGCCCTCCTTGGCCTCGATCTGGCCCGTGGCCAGCAGATAGGTGACGTAGTAGGTCAGGTAGCCCAGGTCCTTGAAGCTCCACAGGGCGAACTCCGGCGCGCAGCCGTTGAGGGTGTAGCTGACCATCTCCGCGGGCAGGCCCAGGCCGCTTACCTTGACCTTGTCGCACAGGCCCTCGTCCTGCATGGCCTTGGCCGCAGCCGCGATGCCCACGGTGGTGGGCGCCATGATCAGCTCCAGGTCTGGGTATTTGTCCACCAGGGCCAGGGCCTGGTTGTAGCTGTCCTCGGACTGGTCGTTGCCGTAGACCAGGTCCACCAGCTCCAGGTTGGCGTACTTG
>WGCB01000566.1 GCA_015494005.1 Caldilineaceae bacterium | reverse complement strand
GCCTTCGGCATGGGCATCGACAAGGCGGACATCCGTTTCATCGTCCACTTCCACCCGCCCCGCAGCCTGGCCTCCTACTACCAGGAGGCGGGCCGAGCCGGGCGGGATGGGCAGCCGGCCCAGTGCGTCCTCTTCTACAGCCGCAACGACTGGGCCAACCTGCGCCGCTGGGCCAAAGCGGACGAGTACAGCCTGGAGTTCCTGGAACGGGCCTACGCGGCCATCGCGGCCCAGCTGAACGGGCCCGGCCCCCATGCGCCCGGCCAGAAGCCCCCGGCCGAGCAGCCAGAGAGCCCGGGTGACGAAGCGGAGCCAGCAGGCCCCCGGGAGCCGGTGGTGGGGCCGGTGAACCCCCGGCGACTGGAGCAGGTGCTCAACGTCTCGGACACGGAGGTGCGGGTGGCCGTGAGCCTGCTGGAGCGGGCCGGACTCCTGGGACGCAGCTTCGACTTCCCCCGGCAGGTGCGCATCCGCCTGGCCCCGGGAGGAAAGCGCGCCCTGCCCGACGACGCCGAGTTCCAGCGCTTCCTGCGCAAGACCCGCCTGTCACCGCGGAAGGAGTCTACTTTCCGCAGCGATGCCATCGCCCGGGGCATGG
Organism: Caldilineaceae bacterium; assembly: GCA_015494005.1. GTDB lineage: Bacteria > Chloroflexota > Anaerolineae > Caldilineales > Caldilineaceae > S144-5. The sequence goes on along the minus strand of WGCB01000566.1, from coordinate 14,040 downwards.
GCTGGCCCCTGGACCAGGTGGAGCAGCGGCTGTTGGCCTGGCAATCCCAGGGCTGGATCCAGGTCAAGGGCAGCAAGCGGGAGATGCTGGTCACCCTGCCGCCCCGGCCAGCGGACCTGACCCAGCGGCTGGAGCGGCTGCTGAGCCACTCCCGGGCCATCGCCCAGCGCCGCATCGACGAGATCATCGGCTACGCCACCACGGAGCACTGCCGACACGGCTACATCAGCGCCCACTTCGGCAGCCCGCCCCGCACCCGCTGCGACGTCTGCGACAACTGCACCGGCGTCCGCCCGGAGCTGCCCCAGGGCGAGCTGGTCACCGCCCCCCTGCCCGACGTGGAAGACATCGAGCCCATGATCCTGGACTGCCTGATCAGCCTGCCCAAGCAGGTGGGGCGCAGCGGCCTGGCCCGGATCCTCACCGGGAGCCTGCGGGCGCCCGTCCCCGGGGACCAGTGCCGGCATCACGGGCGGCTGGCCGGGCTGAGCGAAGGGGAGGTGATGGAGTACATCGACGACCTCATCGAGAAGAAATTCCTGCGCCAGTACGAGCGCCGAGGCTACCCGGTCCTCTCCGCCACCATCCACGGCCGGGCCGCAGCGGAGCTCTGGCTGGCCGAGCACCCGGAGCTGGCCCAGCCCACCCTTCAGGCCAGCCAGCCGGAGGACGCCGCAACCCCATCCCCGGAGCCCGCGGCCCAGAAACCCGAGTACACCCGGCTGCAGAAGGCCCTCTGGCACTGGCGGCGGCGCACCGCGGAGGAGCAGAGCGTGCCCCCTTACGTGGTCATGGACAACGACGTGCTCTACCAGATCGCTCGGCGGCGTCCCAGCAGCCGGGAGGAGCTGGCAGCCGTGCCGGGCATCGGCGAGCAGCGGCTCCAGCGCTACGGGGACGTGATCCTGGACCTGGTGCAGCTCAACCCGCCGGAGGAGGGGGACGAGGAGCGGCTTCAAGCCCAGGCCCAGGCGGCCACCCCGGGCGGGCAGAGCCGTCAGCAAAAGCTGGCCCAGCGGGTGGTCTCCGCCCGCAGCGAGCGGCAGATCTTTATGAAGCTCCAGGAGCTGCGCCAGAAGAAGGCAGTCCAGGAGCGGGGCCGGGTGGGCAGCGTGGCCACCAGCAGCCTGTTGAAGGCCATCGCTCGGGCCGCCCCCCGGAGCGAGGCCGAACTCCTGGCCATTCCCGGCTTCCGCAGCAGCGGCCTGCGGGACGAGGCGGAGACCATCCTGGCCCTGGTGGCCCGGGCCACGGAGGGCTGACGCCCTGCCCGGGAGCCTCGTCAGAGCCCTGTCCCCTTGGCTGTCGGCCAATTGTCACCCACGCCGAGCCGACTTTGAGTAGGATGGTCCTGGAAGCGGGTGGAGCCGATGCAACCCGGAGGCCCATCCTCACGTAGTGTGTGGCGTGCAATGTGTGTGGTGTGCAATGTGCGGTGCGTGGCGTGCGCCCCGTTTCCACAACCCGATTGTTCAACCTGTGCAGTTAGACCCAGTCCAATCTCAGCTGGTCCAATCTCAGGAGGAGAAACTCAACATGGCATCCCTTTTGGAGAAAGTACAGACCCTCATTTCCGCCAACCTGCACTACCTGGTGGACCAGGCCCTGCAGAGCAACAGCCTGGCCGTCATCGACCAGTACATTCGCCAGGTGGAGGACAACTTGGAGGACCTGGAGGACGCGGCTGCCACCGTGGGCGGTGAGGTCAAGTCCATCAAGCGCAAACTGGCCGAGTACGAGCAGAAAGAGGCGGAGCTGGACCGGGCCATCGATGCTTTCCTCATGGAGGGGAACGAGGAGATGGCCGCCGCGGCTCAGAGCCGGCTCAACAGCGTGCAGCGGCTGGTGGCCACCTACCAGGAACAGCTGGAGCGCCAGGAGAAGGAGTTCCGCAAGCTGCTGGACGCCAAGGTGAAGCTGGAGGCCCGGCTGCAGACCATGCGGCAGGAGCGGGAGGAGCTGCAGGCGCTGCTGGAGCTGGCCAAGAGCAAGGAGACCACCGTCAAGGCCATGAAGAGCCTGGACGACCTCATGGGGGCCGGGGACAGCGACATCAGCCGCATCGCGGAGAGCATCTACGCCCGGCTGGACAAGGCCAGCACGGCCAGCGAGATGCGGGCCGCCAGCCTGGACGAGCAGATGGACCGGGTCCTGGACCGGAGCGCCATCGACAACCAGCTGGCCGAGCGCAAGAAGAAGCTGGGGCTGGAGTAGCCCTCGCGCCCGGCTTCGCTGGGGGTTCCATCGTCCGCCATCGGCGACCGGTTTCGGGTCACGGCCCGGCCGGTCGCCGGTCCTGTGAGGCCCATTCCTGGAACGGAAGGACATCCTATGTGTGCAACCCGCGGTTCTCGCTCGGGCAAGGCCCTCTCCTCGGCCGTTTTCCTCATCGGCCTGGCTGTGCTCTTCGCCACCGACTCGTTCTGGCCTGGGATCCTGGTGCTCATCGCCGTCTCTGGGCTGGTGAAAGCCCTGGGGCGCTCCTGGGAACGGGACGACGATCCGTTTTCCTTTGAGGAGGGGCCATCCCGGGCCAGCCTGGCCCCGGAGCAGCCGCCCCAGCCCTTGGTCTATCCGGCCAACTGCCCTCACTGCGGCGCCTCGGCTCCCGAGGTGATCCAGGATGCTCGCGCTGGGCAGAAGGTGGTCTGCGAATTCTGTGGCGCCACCCTCCAGCCCATCACCGCCCAGCCCGCCGGATCATGAGCACCAACCCCTACGACGAGCTCCCCAGCCCTGTGGACGAGGAGCTACCCGAGGCCGACGGCATCTCCGGTCGCCGGGCCGTGACCATCATCCTGCTCAGCCTGGGCCTGCTGCTCCTGGCCTTCATCGGCGTGGTCAGCTGGGCCCGGAGCACCCTGCCCCAGGAAGAGGAGATCATCACCGTGGAGGAGGCGGCCCAGCTGATCCAGGAGGGCCAGGTGGAGCGCATCCTGGTGCAGACCGACGAGCTGGGCGTGAACCAGGACCTCTTCCTCTACCTGCCCGGCCAGGCCCGCCCCCTCTACGCGCGCCTGGAGCCAGGCCAGAGCATCACCGAGACCCTGCGCAGCCTGGGTGTGCCAGACGACCGACTCCCACCCATCGAGATCGAAGTGGACTGACATGACACGTACCCGTTGGATCTTCGTCGCTATCGTCACCGTGACCCTGCTCATCGTGGCCGCCTCCTTGATCTGGCGAGCCAGCAGCGGCTCCGGCGACGACCTTGGCCTGACGGTGGAGCGCCCGGACACGGTGACCGTGCGGGTGATCACAGCCCTGCCCGTGGAGCCCTGGGTGAGCCGCGCGGCCCAGGAGTTCAACGCCAGCAATCCCACCGTGGACGAGGTGCCCATTCAGGTGGAGATCATCGCCATGGACGGCCTGGCCGCCCTGGGGCGCTGGGACCGGAACGACTTCGGCGCCCTGCCCCCGGACGTGCTCCCGGAGGAGCTGACCGAGGCCGAACGCCAGGCCCTGGAGGACTTCCCCACGGCCTGGATCCCGGACAGCCGCTACCTGGTGGAGCTGGCCAACGCCTCCTACAAGGAGCGCCTGGGCCGGGACGTCTTCCTCACCGACGGCCAGTACCGGGCCCGCCCCATCGCGGTCAGCCTCTTCACCTGGGGCATCTACGAGAGCCGGGCCAAGGTGCTGGAGCAGGCCCTGGACGAGATCAGCTGGCGAACCATCCACGACGCCGCGGTGGCCAAGGGGGGCTGGCCCGAGCTGGGGGGCGACCCGTCCTGGGGCTACTTCAAGCTGGTGGTCCCCAACCCCAGCAAGAACGTGGGTGGGCTGGCCGCCATGATCGCCGCGGCCGGCGAGTACTACGGCCGCACGGACATCCGCGTGGAGGACATCACCGACCCGGCCTTCCAGCAGTGGCTGGGGGAGCTCATGGGCGCAGTGACCGACTTCAGCAGCGCCAGCGCCTACACCGCGGAGGATTTCGCCCTCTTCGGCTACAGCGTGGGGGACGGCGGCCTGCTCCTGGAGAGCGACCTGCTCCAGAACATGCAGGGCATCCTCACCCGCTGGGAGGACCCCCTGGTCCTCTACTACCCGGAGTACGTGACCTGGTTCGACTTCCCCTTCACCGTCTGGGTGGGGCCAGAGACCAGCGCCCTGGAGAAGAACGCGGCCCTGGAGTTCCAGCGCTTCCTCCTGAGCCAGGCCCAGCAGGAGGCGGCCCTGGTCTACGGCCTGCGCCCGGCCAACCCTAACGTGGCCGTGGACGCCAACCCGGAGAGCCTCTTCGTCCAGTGGCAGGACCGGGGCGTGGAGCCTGTCGTCCCCCGCACCACGGCCATGCGTAGCCCGGACCGGGACGTGCTGCTGGCCCTGCTGCGCTGGTTCGAGCTGAACGTGGCCCGGTGAGACAGATCATGGCGAAATCCCGCTCAGACCACCGCCGCTCCACACGCCGACGCCCTGTCCTCACTCGCCGGTCCTGGATGCTGCTGGGAGGCATGGTCCTCTTCGCGCTCTGCTTCTGCAGCATCGTGACGGTGAGCATCGGCGGTCGCATCATCGACGCCCTGCGCTCCGACGAGAGCCAGGCCCAGGCCACCCCGGCCATCGCCTGGGCGCCGGACAGCGCCGAGCTGACCGTGGCCGTCTCCCCGGTCATGGCCCCGAGCCTGGAGGAGATGGCCCAGGAGTTCAACCGGCAGAAGCGGGAGACCCCGGACGGCCAGACCATGCGGGTGACCCTCCAGCCCCTGACGCCGGAGCAGATGGTGGAGCGCAGCCTGGGCCAGACCCCTTTCCAGGCCATCGCCCCGGACAGCAGCCTCTGGCTGACCCAGCTGGATCAACGCTGGGCCGAGCTCCAGGCAGGGGAAAACGCCGAAGCCGGGGGGATCCCGCCCCGCCGGGTGAGCGACCCGGTGCGTTACGCGGTGAGCCCCATCGTCATCGCCGCCTGGGAGAGCACGGCCCGGGAGCTGGGCTGGCCGGATCGCCCCATCGGTTGGCAGGAGATCCAGCGCAAGGCCCAGGCGGACCCGAACTTCAAGTGGAACCATCCCAGCACCAGCCATGCGGCCGGCATCCTGGCTACCCTGGCCGAGTTCTACGCCGCGGCTGGCGTCACCCGCAACTTGACCCCGGAGCTGGCCACGGACCCGGCCGTGCTGGACTACGTCCGGGAGGTGGAGGCCACGGTGCGCTTCTACGGCGAGGGCGAGGAGGTGATCGTCCAGCGCCTGGCCCAGGAGGGGCGGGACTTCCTGGACGCCTTCGTGGCCCAGGAGCAGACGGTCATCGCCTGGAACCAGGCAAACCCCGGGGAGCGGCTGGTGGCCATCTACCCCGCGGAGGGCACCCTCTGGGCCGACCACCCCCTGGCCCTGCTGGAGCTGGGCCCAGGGGACGAGCTGGCCGTCACCGACAACCAGCGCCGCACTTTCCGGGCCTTCGCCGACTTCCTGACCGGAGAGGAGGCCCAGCGCCGCTTCCTGGCTCTGGGCTACCGGCCAGCCAACCTGGCCATCCCCCTGGACGGGCCGGGCAGCCCCTTCGCGGAGAGCGACGCGGTGGACTGGCGCCAGCCCCAGACCACCCTCCAGATGCCCTCGGCCGCGGTGGTGGACGTGGTGCAGAACGCCTGGTGGTACACGAAGCGGCCCACCAACGTCTACCTGGTGGTGGACACCAGTAGCAGCATGGCCGGGGCCAAGCTGGAGCGGACCCGGGCCGCGCTCCGGGCCTTCGTGACCCAGATCCGGGGCAACCGGGACCGGGTGGGGCTGGTGGAGTTCGGCACGGGGGTCAAGCGCTTCGAGCCCCTGCGCACCATGAACGACGCCGGTCGGGCCCAGATGCTGGCCGCCATCGACAGCATGGAGGCGGACGGCTTCACCGCCCTGCTGGACGCGGTCTACGAAGCCTACGCCGACCTGCAGGTGGTCAACGACCGGGAGGCCATCAATGCCATCGTGGTCATGACCGACGGCCAGGAGAACGACAGCTCCCTCTACCTGGAGGATCTGGCCCAGCTCTTCCAGGAAGGGGAGACGCCCGTGGTGGTCTTCACCATCGCCTTCGGGGACGACGCGGACGAGGATCTGCTCCAGGAGCTGGCCCGGATCGGCAACGGCCAGTTCCGCAGGGCCAGCGAGACGGACATCGAAGAGCTGTACCGGGTCATCTCCACCTATTTCTAGCCCAGTTCCCGACCTGGATTCCATGAGCGAACCCGAGAGCACCCGCAGCGAGCTGCAGAAGAGAGCCCAGAGCGCCCTGCTCCAGTACGCCTTCCTGCGCTGGGAGAGCGCGGTGGTCATCGCGGGCACCATCCTGCTGACCGTTTTCGTCCGCCGCCCCTTCCCTGGCTGGCCCGTCTGGGGCTGGCCCCTCCTGGGGATCATCGGCTTGGCCGCCATCGTCTACTCCAGCCTGACCGACGAGGAGGCCAACGCCCGCATCCTCCTGCGCCTCTTCCAGGAGCAGTTCGATCCCCGGCGCATCAAGGACAAGAAGCTGCGCCAGGACGTGGAGACGGCCCTGGAGTACCAGCGGCGGATCGAGGCCCTGGCCCGGGCTCAGAGGCCGGGCGTCATGCGGGACCGGCTGGAGGACACGGCCAACCAGCTCACCGACTGGATCCGCAATATCTACCGCCTGGCCCTGCGCCTGGACGCCTACCGGCAGGACAAGCTCCTGGTCCGGCAGCGAGAGGAAGTGCCCCAGGAGATCCAGGACCTGACCGCCCGGCTGAAGCTGGAGTCGGATCCAGACCTGCGGGAGCAGCTGGCGCAGATCCTGGAGAGCAAGGGCGCCCAGTGGCAGGCCCTGCGCTCCCTGGACAGCCAGATGAAGCAGGCCCAGCTCCACGTGGAGCAGAGCCTGGCGGCCCTGGCCACTGTCTACAGTCAGATGCAGCTGATCAACGCCCAGGACATCCAGAGCGGCCGGGCCGAGCGACTGCGGGCCGACATCCAGGAGCAGGTGAACCGGCTCAACGATCTCATCGCCAGCATCAACGAGGTCTACGACTACCAGACCCAGGGGCTGGGATAGCCCGGCCCGGCCATCCCGGGCGTTTCGGACATCCCAGCCCCAGCCCACACGACACCCCAGACAGCCCCATGAACCGACTGCGACGCATCACACCCATCTTCCTCCTGCTCGCCCTGCTACTGGGCGGCTGCCAGAACAAAGTGAGCGGCTCCTTCCGGGGGGACGTCTTCGTCTACGTGGCCGTGCCCCTGAGCGGCTTCCAGGCCAACGGCGGGCAGACCGTCCTGGGCGGGGTGCGCCTGGCCGCCGCGGAGATCAACCGCCGGGGCGGGCTCCAAGGCTACCGGGTGGTGGTCCGCCCCTTGGACGACGAATCGGACAGCGACGTGGCCGTGTCCCAGGTGGAGACCATCCGAGAGGCCCTGGCCCAGGGAGACCGGGTGCTGGGGGTCATTGGCCACCTGAACAGCGGCCAGACCCTGGCCACCCTGCCCCTCTACGACCAGCTGGGGCTGCTGGTCATCACGCCCACAGCCTCGGAGCAGAGCCTGACCCAGCGGGGCTTCCAGCGCTTCTTCCGGGTGAACGCCCACGACGGGGTGCAGGCCGCGGTGGACGCCCGCTTCCTGGTGGAGCGGATGGGGGCCCAGCGGGTGGCGGTGATCCACAACGACACGGAGTACGGGCGAGGGCTGGCCGATGCCCTGGAGGCGGAGCTGCGCCAGCTGGGGGCGGAGACGGTCCTGCGGCTAGAGGTGGCGGAGGGGCAGAGCCAGTACGAGGAGGAGGTGGCCCGGATCCGGCAGGCCAGCCCGGATGCGGTCTTCTACGCGGGGTACGAGATCGAGGCCCCCTACCTGCGCTCGGCCCTGGTGGCCGCCGGTCTGGATCTGCCCATGCTGGCCAGCGATGGGGCCTTCCTGGCCGCCACCATCGACGAGGCCCTGGGCGCGGCCGAGGGGATGTACGTGAGCGCCTTCGCCCCCAGCCCGGAGAACGTGGCGGACGAGCGCTGGATCGAGGCCTACCAGGCGGTGGAATACCGGGACCCGGACACCTACTCGGTCAACGGCTACGTGGCCATGCAGGTCCTGGCGGCGGGGGTGCGGGCCGCGGACTCCCTGGAGCCGGACGCCGTGGCCCAGGCCCTCCACGAGCAGCCGGTGGAGACTCTCCTGGGCGAGCTGCGCTACGACGCCAACGGCGACCTGGTGGACCCTCAGATCTGGATCTACCAGGTGGTGGGGGACGAGTTCCGCCAGGTGGAGTGAGGGAGCTGGAAGTTGGCGGCCGCTCCGCTAGCTGCTGGCCGGCGCCAGGGACGGAACCGCCTGCCAGTCCGCCGCTCCCTCCTCCTGGGCCACCAGCTTGGCCACCCGCTTGGTGTGGTAGTAGATGCGCTTCAGGTTGTCCATGATGTCCATTTCCAGGGTGTAGCTGGCCAGCTCATGGGGTGTTAGGGTCTGGCGTAGGAAGGCGGCCATGCGGGCCCGGGCCTGGATGTCCAGGTTGTTGATCGTCGACTTCATCTCCATCACCATGCGGGCGATCTCCTTGTTGTCGGAGACGAAAGCCACGATGGCGGACTTGAAGGCTCGGGTCACCTGCAGGTGATACTCGGTCAACACGGCCAGGGCCTGCTCGTCCAGCACGATGTTCTCCTCCACCTTGCGCCGGGCCAGGTGAGCCAGGTTGTTCTCGATGATGTCCCCGATGGCCTCCAGCTCCGTCAGCGCGGACATAGCCCCCAGCACCTCGTCCGCCACATCTTCCGGGATGTCCTCCTGGCCGATCTTGGCCAGATAGCGAGTGATGGCCGCGAAGAGGGCGTCCACCTTCTCGTCCCTCTCCTTGAGCCCCTCCATCTTGTCCAGATCCCCTTCGAACACCGCCTCGGGGATCCCCTCCAGCATCTGCTCCAACACATCCCCCATGCGGTTCACCTCCCGGCGCACCATGCCCAGGGCCAGGTGGGGCGTGTCCACCAGGGAATCGTCCAGGTAGCGTGGTTTGGCCGCCAGCCCCTCCAGCCCGTTGTCCCGGTCCGGGACCAGCCACTCGATGAAGCGGACGGCCAGGCTGGAAAAGGGCAGGAAGAGCAGGGCAATGCCCACGTTGAAGACGGTATGGGCGTTGGCGATCTGCCGAGGCAAGACCCGGGAGTGGTACAGGGTCTCGGACATGCCCGGCTGCCACTTGGGCGAGATGGCCACCACGATCTGGGCCAGCTGAGGGATGAAGGGCAGGACGATCAGGGCCCCGATGGTCTTGAAGAGCACATGGGCCACGGCGGCCCGCACCGCCTCCGGTGGTTTGCCGATGGAGGCCAGGGCCGCGGTGGCGGACGTGCCGATGTTGGCGCCCAGGATCAGCGCGATGGCCGTGTAGAGGTCGATGAGCCCCTGGGAGGCGAAAACGATGGCGATGGCCACCGTGGCCGCGCTGGTCTGGACCAGGGCCGTGAACACCGCCGCGATGAGCAGGCTCCACCAGGGATTGGTCACCGTGGCCATGAGGTTGACAAAGGGCTTGTAGTCCTTCAGAGGGACCATGGCGTTGCCCATCACGTCCATGCCCAGGAAGATGAAGCCCAGCCCCATGAGCCAGTAGCCGTAGTAGCGTTTCTTCCCCTTGCCGGTGAAGGAGAGGAGGAAGCCCACGGCCAGAAGCAGCAGGGAGTACTGGGTCACCTTCAGGGCGATGATCTGCACGGTGATGGTGGTGCCGATGTTGGCGCCCAGGATCACGCTCACCGCCTGGGAAAAGGAGATCAGGCCCGCGGTGATCAGGCTGATGAGCATGACCGTGGTCACCGAGCTGGACTGGATGATGGCGGTGACGATCACACCGGTGACCAGGCCCATGATCCGGTTGGTCACCAGCTTGCTCAGGATGGTGCGCATGCGGGCGCCAGCCACGGATTTCAGGGCGTCGCTGGTGGTGTCCATCCCGTAGAGGAAGAGGGCCAGGCCGCCGAAGAGCCCCATGGAAAGGGAGAAAAGGTGCAACTGCTGCCCCTCGTCCGCGGCGTAGACCCGGCTCACCCACATGAAGTTCAACACAGCGATCCCAACTGCCAGGGCCGGCACTGTCCGCCAGCTTCGAATACGCGCCAATCGTTTCCTCATCTCACTCCTCCCCACGGCCAGGGCCTGGATCGGCCTCCTCTGGTTCCGCCTGGTTTTCCTCCGCGTTGTCCTTGGGGGCCTTCACCACCATCACCGGGATGGGGGAGAGCTGCACCACCCGCTCGGACTTGGAGCCCAGGAGCCAGCGGCTCAGGCCGGTGAGCCCCCGGCTGCCCATGACGATCACGGAGGCCCCCTCGCGCTCGGCCATGCGCAGGATCTGGGTCACCGGCAGGCCCTGGACCAGGCGAGGGATCACGGTGACGCCCAGGGCCTGGGCCTTCTCCCGGATGGCGTTCTCGGCCAGGAAGTTCTCCATCATCTCCTCCGCGGCTTCCTCCATGCTCTGCAGCACCGAGGCGCCGGCCTGGGCCATGCGGTAGAAGCCCGGCCGGTTGCTGGGGTCGTGGATCACGTGGAGCACGATCACATCCGCGCCGTAGCAGCTGGCCAGGGAGAGGGCAGCCTCCAGGGCGGCCAGGCTGTCGGTAGAAAAGTCCACGGGCACCAGGATGGGTCCGCTATTCCGTTTGAACATGGCGCCTCCTCTCGTGTTTGCTTCGCGGGCTGGATCCCAGCCAGGATCGATCCAAGCGGCCAAAGCAAGCGGCCAAAGATAGATGAATTCTCCGTTCGCACAGTTCGATGTGCAAAACCGTAACATATCAGATTGTGCCAACCAGGTCAAACCGACCACCCAGATCCCCAGCCCCTCGCTTCTCCTCGCCTCTCCCCCACCTGCCCCGCTGCACGGCCTCGCCCTTGTACAATCCGCGAAGCCCTGGGCTCCCTACAAGATTTCTGGCAAGCCGGCGTAAAAGCCGCGTAAAAAATGGGACGAAAGTAGCACGCTAACCAAGAGTGGATGCAGGTAGAATGGGAGCACATCGGCGATTTTGCCGAGCCACACTCGCTCACGAGCCATCGCCAGGGAGATACCCCCTGTCTTCGTGCCCCAGCCAGAAATGGGTGAAAGGACACAATCCATGAACAGAAACGCCCCATCGACACCGACATCGCACTGGTTCAAGACGCTGCACTCGGCCTGGGCCCTGGGCGCTATCGTGATCTTGGCCTTCTTCGCCGCGGTGAGCATGAGCGGCACCAGCAACGCCGCCAACGGCTCGCTGGACATGCACCTGAACTCCCCGCCGGTCTCCCCCATCGAGACGCCATCCCCCCTGCCCACGCCCACACCGGCACCGCCGAGCGTGCGTCGGGTGCAGCCGCCCCAGGGAATCAACACCCGGATCGTGCGCATCAACATCTACGGCAGCGCCTTCCAACAGGGCAGCCGGGTCTTCCTCTTCCCTGCCGGCAGCGCCATCGTGGATCCCAGCACCACCCTGCCCACCGGCGTGCGGGAGCTCCGGGCCATCCGGGTGAGCCGCCACCAGATCATGGCCAAGGTGCCCGCTGGCCTGACACCGGGCTACTACGACGTGGTGGTGAAGAACCCGGGCATCAGCGGGCTGGGTGTGCTGGAGGAGGGGTACCGGGCCTTGAGCGGCAACCCCAACGACACAGATGACCTGTCCGCGGAGCCCTTCCACCTGTGGACCTCCCCGGACACCCTGCGCCTGGGCGAGGAGGCCCTCATCGGCCTGCGGGTCCACCGCCTGGGCGGGGTCAGCGGCCTGCCCCCCTTCCGGGTGAACTTCTACGTGGACGAGATCGACGCGGAGCACTTCCTGGGCCAGGGCACCGTGCCCGGCATCAGCCCGGACGGCTTCGCCAGCACCTCCGGAGTCTCCTGGACGCCGGACGAGGGCGGCGCGGTGACCCTCATCGCGGTCATCGACCCGGAGAACCAGATCCGGGAGAGCAACGAGCGCAACAATGTGGTCCGGCGCAAGGTGGTGGTGCGCCGCCTGCCCCAGACCGACACCACCCCACCGGTGGCCTCCAACCTGCAGGTGAACGGCGGCGTGGACGAGGTGACGGATCCGGAAGTGACCTTCACCGTGGACGGCACGGATCCGGGCCAGCCCAGCAGCGGCGTCAAGCAGGTCTTCTACGTGGAACTCCAGTGGCTGGAGGGCATCGGCTCCGGCCAGGGCATCTGGTACCCGGTCAAGTGGAGCGACTGGCTGCCCTTCGCCCAGCAGCCCCACGACTGGACCCTCTACCCCACTTCCGGCCTCCGCTACCTCCAGGCCTGGATCGCGGACGGCGCGGGGAACGTCTCCGCCCGGCCAGCCCGCACCCTGCTCAGCTACCTGCCGGGGACGGACGAAGTGGACCAGGGCGAGACCCAGGTCTATCGCAAGGCCGTGGCGGCCAACCGCTGCCTGACCGTCCGGGTGGAGCCCACGGCCAGCAGCATGGACCCGGACCTCTACGTCTGGTTCCCCAGCTACCAGCCGGGCAACGGCCAGTTTGCCTACAGCATCAACGGCGCGGGCCAGGTGGACCAGGTGGTCATCCAGCCCACGGAGGCCGGGGTCTACCAGATCGAGGTGGACGGTTTCACCGACGCCAGCTACGGGCTCACGGTCCAGGTCACGGACAGCTGCAGCACAGCCGCTGGCTTGAGCCTGGAACAGGCCTCCGCCAATGCCGGCAAGACCCCTCGCAGCGAGCCGGACATCCCGGTGAACGAGGAGCCCGGGGACGACGTCATGGCGCCGGACGCCCCGGCCGAGTACGCCATCTTCCTGCCCGCGGCCATGCGGGCCAGCAGCGGCGGCGGACAGGGCCCCTACGGCAGCCACCGCATCTACCTGCCCAGCGTGCTGCGCTGATCCGAGCCCGGCCCTCCTCGAAGGCTACGGAATTCAACCCAAAAGCGGGGCGATCCGAAACTGGATTGCCCCGCTTTCTGTTGATGGACAGCCTGCAGGCCCGAGATCAGCCGGCCTGCCGGTAGTGGATCTCGCTCTGCTCCCGCAGCCGGGCCGCCGCCTGCTCCGGGGTGATGTCCCGCTGAGGGCCGGCCAGCATCTCGTATCCCACCATGAACTTCTTCACCGTGGCCGAGCGCAGGAGCGGCGGGTAGAAATGGGCGTGGAGCTGCCAGTGGGGATAGCGCCCGCCGTCGGTGGGCTGCCCATGCCACCCCATGGAGTAGGGGAAGCTGGTCTGGAAGAGGTTGTCGTAGCGCACCAGGAGCCGCTTCAGGATGTCCGCCAGGCTGGCCTGCTCATCCGGCGCCAGATCCGGTATCTGGATCACGGCCCGGCGGGGCAGGAGCAAGGTCTCGAAGGGCCAGACGGCCCAGTAGGGCACCAGGGCCACCCAGTCCTCGTTGGCCACCACGATGCGTTCCCGCGCCTCCAACTCCGCGGCCAGGTAGTCCAGGAGCATGGGTGAACGGGCGCGCTGGAAGTGCACTCGCTGGTGGTGGTCCTCCCGGGCCGGTTCGTTGGGCACCCGCCGGTTGGCCCAGACCTGCCCGTGGGGGTGAGGGTTGGAGCAGCCCATCATCGCGCCCTTGTTCTCGAAGAGCTGGACGTAGTCCACGTCCGACCGGGCGCCCAGCTCCGTGACCTGCTGGATCCAGACCGCCACCACCCGCTGGATGTCGGCCACGGCCATCTCGGCCAGGGTCAAGTCGTGGCGGGGGCTGAAGCAGATCACCCGGCAGAGGCCCGTCTCCCCGTCCGCCTGGAAGAGGGAGCCGGGGCTCACGTCGCCGCCGGGGGTGTCGGGCAGCAGGGCAGGGAAGTCGTTGTCGAAGACGAAGGTGTGCCGGTAGCGGGGATTGCGCTTGCCCCCGGCTCGCTGGTTGCCAGGGCAGAGGTAGCAGTCCGGATCGTAGGCCGGGCGCCGCTCCTCCGGCGGCCTCTCCACCTGCCCCTGCCAGGGACGTCGCATCCGCTGGGGCGAGACCAGCACCCACTCCCCGGTGAGCAGGTTGCGCCGTCGATGAGGATGCTCCCTGGGATCGAACGGGCCACGCGCCACGGGTCAGCTCCCCTCTCCCTGGACGCCCTGCTGGCGCTGTCTCTTATACACATCT
>WGCB01000565.1 GCA_015494005.1 Caldilineaceae bacterium | reverse complement strand
GCGAGGTGAACATGGATCTAGCCCTGGCCGCCTTCCAGAAGGGAGGCTGCGGCGCCTGCCACACCATTCCCGGGGTGCCCAACGCCCAGGGCACCATTGGCCCGGATCTCTCCGACATCGGCAAGATGGCCGCGAAGTGGATCGCCAGTGACGACTACACCGGCCAGGCCACCACACCCGAGGAATACATCCGGGAGTCCATCGTGGATCCCAACGCCTTCGTGGTGCCCGAGTGCCCCGGCGGCCCCTGCCTGGAAGGGCAGATGCCCGCCACCCTGGCCCAGGTGCTCTCGCCAGAGGAGCTGGACGCGGTGGTGGCCTACCTGGCCAGTCTGACCGGCGAGGAGGAGATCTCCATGCCGACCGAAGAGGTGGCCGAGGCCCCCAGCGAGCTGGAGCCCCCGCCCCTGACCGACGAGGAGTTCGCCAAGGCCTCGGAGATCTGGTTCCAGCGCTGCTCCGGCTGTCATGGCGTGCTGCGCAAGGGCGCCACGGGCCCGGCCCTGACCCCGGACAAGACCCTGCCCAAGGGCACCCTGGCCCTGGCCTCCATCATCTTCAACGGCACGCCCAAGGGCATGCCCGACTGGGGCAAGCAGGGCATCCTCAGCCAGGAAGAGACGGAGCTCATGGCCAAGTTCGTCCAGAACGAGCCGCCTCAGCCCCCGGAGATGTCCCTGGCTGACATGCTGGACACCTGGAAAGTCTTCGTGCCGCCAGAGGAGCGCCCCACCGAGCCCCAGCACGACCGCAACTGGCAGAACTTCTTCTCCGTCACCCTCCGAGACGCGGGCCAGGTGGCCATCATCGACGGGGACACGAAGGAGATCGTCAACATCGTGGACACGGGCTACGCGGTGCACATCTCCCGCATGTCCGCCACCGGTCGTTACGTCTACGTCATCGGCCGGGATGGCAAGCTGGTGCTCATCGACCTGTGGATGGAGAAGCCGGACAAGGTGGCCGAGAGCCGCACCTGCTACGACGCTCGCTCCGTGGAGGTGAGCAAGTACCAGGGCGAGGACGGCGACTTCTACGACAAGTACGCCATCGTCGGCTGCTACTGGCCGCCCCACTTCGTCATCCTGGACGGCCAGACCCTGGAGCCCATGAAGATCGTCAGCACCCGCAGCTACACCTACGACACCGAGGAGTACCACCCCGAGCCTCGGGTGGCCAGCATCGTGGCCTCCCACTTCAAGCCGGAGTGGATCGTGAACGTCAAGGAGACGGGCCAGGTCTGGCTGGTGAACTACACGGATCCCAACAACCCCACCATCAAGATGATCGAGGGAGAGCGCTTCCTGCATGACGGCGGCTGGGACTCCACCAAGCGCTACTTCCTGGTGGCGGCCAACCAGCGGGACAAGATCGTGGTGGTGGACGCCAAGGAAGGCAAGGTAGTGGGCATTACCGAAGTGGGCAAGATCCCGCACCCTGGCCGGGGCGCCAACTGGATCGATCCCGAGTACGGGCCGGTCTGGGGCACCACTCACCTGGGCGAGGGTCTGCTGGCCGTCATCGGTACGGATCCGGAGGGCCACCCGGAGTATGCGTGGAAAGTAGTGCGCAAGATCGAGCTCCTGGGCGGCGGCAGCCTCTTCCTGAAGACCCACCCCAAGAGCAAGTGGATCTGGACGGACTTCGTCCTCAACCCCGACGAGAACATCAACCGCAGCGTCTGTGTCCTGGCCAAGGACGACATCACCGCACCGCCCAAGTGCTGGCAGGTGGCGGACTACGGCCGGGCTGTCCACATGGAGTACAACATGGACGGCACCGAGGTCTGGGTGAGCGTCTGGGGCAAGCCGGATGAGCCGGGCAAGACCGGCGAGATCGTCATCTACGACGACGAGACCCTGGAGGAGATCGCCCGCATCAAGGACCTGATGACGCCCACGGGCAAGTTCAACGTCTACAACACCGTGAACGATATCTACTAGCTTTCTACCAGCCGCCTCGGGGATGGGTGGGCTGCGTAACCCACCCATCCTCTTCCCCACAGCAGCTCATGCCTCCTGCCCAGCACACAGCTGAGTTGGACAGTTGAGTTGGACCGCTGAGTTGGGCAGACGGGTTGGAAGACGATCGGACAGTGC
>WGCB01000564.1 GCA_015494005.1 Caldilineaceae bacterium | reverse complement strand
CTCCATGGCCGTGGGGGTGAAGGTGGGCACCAGGGCTCGGGCCGGGCCCACCGTGGGCGTGGGAGTGGGCTCGTCCCGGCCGCCGCAGCCACCCACCACCAGGGTCACCAGGAGGATGAGGGGCAGAAAGCTGGCCATGCGCACCTGGGGGCCGGAGATGGGTGGCCGGGGCACGGGCAGGCGGATCACCGAGGTGGTGACGCCCCGGGCCACGGCCAGGCGGGTGGAGCCAAAGAGATGCCGACGGCTGCGGGGGTCCTGGAGCACGGTGAAGAGGACCAGGGCAAAGTCCCGCACCTGGGCGTAGTTTTTCAGCAGGTAGCCAACGATGTCCATGAAGCGTTTTCGTCTTTCAATGTGAACTTTCCGGGAAAATTTCCGGATGCGACCCAGGCGCTGCTGACGGTTCACAGGCCCATCAGCCCGGTCGCGGGCAACCCTCCCCTGAGGGGAGAACCGGCACATTATACCAAGAGGCCGGGAGATCCCGCGAAAAATCAACGCACGGGGAGAAAACAAGGTTCCTGCTCGTCCTCGTTCGGCCCTGGCTCAACCGGTGAGGGAAAGGCCCCAGGGCGCTTCATGGTTCAAGCTCGCGTCCAAATCTCCATGAAAACCAGTAGCGCACAGGTTGCGCACGCTGTGTTGCCCCCGTTGCGCTTGTGCTAAAATATCCCGGAGAGGAGAGGGCGGACACAGGATGGCGTCTCTGACCGTCGCCCTCTCTCGGGATCGGATCCACGTCCGCGACCAACCATCGACCGTCACACCCGGCCAAAAAGCGATATCGCGAACAGGACCATGCCTTCGATGTCCACGTCCCCTGTTCTCCGCATCCACCTCTTCGGCGCTTTGCGTCTCTACTGGCGCGAGGTTGAACTCCCTCCTTTCCCCACCGCAAAGGGCGCATCCCTCTTCGCCTATCTGGCGTACCACGGCGACCAATCCCACAAGCGCAGCAAGTTGGCCGGTCTCCTCTGGCCCGAACTGCCCGAGCAAACGGCCCGGCGTCGCCTCTCCCAGGAGCTGTGGCGCATCCGGCGTTTTCTCAGCCACCATGTGGGGCGCCCCCTGGTGGAGGGAAACACCCAGATCGGCCTGGGCGCCGGGGTGCAGTGGGAGGTGGATGTCCACGCCTTTCTCCAGGAGACCGAGGACGGCGCGGACCAGAAGACCCTGGCCCGGGCCGTTGAGCGCTACACCGGCGATCTCCTGGCCGAGCTGGACGACGAGTGGATTTTCCCCCTGCGGGAACAGCTCCGCCAACGTCACCTGGCCGCCTTGACGGCACTGGTGGAGATGGCGGGGCAAGCCGGACAATGGGAACGGGCTCTGGAATACGCCCGACGGCTGGTCCAGGCCGAGCCGTTGGCCGAACGTGGGCATCGCCTGGTCATGCAGGCCCACATGCACCTGGGCAAACCTCACCTGGCCCTGGCCCAGTTCGACGAACTGACCCGCCTCCTCCAGGAAGAGCTGGACGCTTCGCCCACCCCGGCCACGCTGCAGCTGGCCGAGCACATCCGGGAGGAGATCGGGCTGTCGGAGCGGACCGGGACGGCCCCTTTCCTGGAGGCCCCCAGCCAGCTCCCCATGGTGGGCCGGGACCTGGAGCGGGCCCGGCTGGTCGAGGCCCTGGAGTGGACCCTCGGCGGCAACGGCGGCGTGGTCCTGATCGAGGGCGAGGCTGGCGTGGGCAAGACCAAATTGCTGGACGTTCTGGCCGAAGATGCCATCTGGCGGGGCGCTCAGGTCTATCGGGCGGCGGCTGGCGAAGTGGAGGAGCAGACCCTGGGCCCCTTGATCCGGGCGGTGGATCCCTTCCTTACGGTTCTCCACGTGCAGCAACTGGCCCTGATCCTGGAGCCGCTCTGGCTGGGGGTCCTGGCCGACTTCTTCCCCCAGTTCTCGGAAGCCCTGGACAATCTGCCCCGCCCGCCTGCGCTGGCCCCGGATGCGGCGCGGCAACGAGGCATGGAGGCCTTCTGGCATCTGCTCCGGGCCATGGGGCAGATCGGCCCCACTGCGATCCTGTTGGACGATCTCCATCGGGCCGATCTGGAGACCTGGGAGACCCTGCGCCTCCTGACCCGGGGGCTGCGCTCGGTTCCCGTGCTGGTTGTGGCCGCCTACCGGGGGGAAGCGATCCGGCTGGATCCGGAGCGCTGGCGCTCCCTGCAGGCCGTGGACCAGGCCGGGGTTCGCCGCCGCTTGCTCCTCCGCCCCCTGGAGGAGCGAACCATCGGCGAGTTGGTCTGCTTGGCCCTGGGGATGGGGCGAGTCCCTGGGCAGTTCGCGGCGCGCATCCACGCGCAGACGGGCGGTAACCCGTTCTTCGTCCTGGAAAGCCTGCGCTCCCTCTACGAAAGTGGCTTGCTCTATCAGACCGATCAGGGCGAGTGGGCCACCCCCTGGGACACAACCCAGCAGGCCTACGCGGAGCTGGTCTTGCCGGAACGGGTGGAGGAGCTTCTGGAACAACGGCTCCGGCGCCTGTCACAGGAGGAGCGGGCACTGGTGGCCGCCGCGGCCGTCCTGGGCAGCGAGTTCACCCTTCCCGCCCTGCAGGCCGTCTCCCCTCTGGCGCCCCTCGAGACCTTCCAGGCCCTCCGGCAGCTGGTCTCCCAGGGTTTTCTGGTGGAAACCGACACCCATCTGCGCTTCCGCCATGACCTCATGCGGGAGGTCGTCTACCAGAACCTGCCCATGCACCGGGCCCGGGAGCTGCACAGCCGGATCGGCCGGATCCTGGCGGACCAGGGCCAGGCCCCCAGCCCGGTCCTGGCCCACCATTTCACCCTGGCCCAGGATTGGCCCCAGGCCCTGCACCACCATCGCCGGGCCAGCCAGGAGGCCCTCGCCCATTCCGACTACCGCAGAGCGCGCCACCACGTGGAAGAGGCCCTGGCGGCCCTGGTGCACCTGCCGGAGGAGGAGGCCACATGCCGCATCGAGCTCCTCCTGGACCACGAGCACATTGTGGACATCCTGGGCGATCTGGACGCCCAGGCCCAGGACCTGGCACAGCTGGCCGGGCTCGCGGCCCAGGACGCCGGCCTCCGCGGGGAGGTGCTCTGCCGCACCGCCGGCTACCACATCCGACGCAGCCGCTACGGGGAGGCCCGCCTGGCCGCCGAACAGGCCCTGGCCCTGGCCCGCCACCTGGGCGACGTGGACCTCCAGGTGAGGGCCCTGACCCTGGTGGCCCAGATCGAGAACTATCAGGGCGCCCTGGCGCAAGCCGTCTCCCTGCTCCAGCAGGCCGTCACCCTGGAACCCCGGGAGGAGACCCGGCAGGCGGAGGCCTTCCTGGCCCTGGCCAACGCGCTGTCCAGCATGGCCCAGTACAGGGAGGCTCGGGGCGCGGCCGAGGCCGCGATGGATCGCTTCGCCGGACTGGGATTCAAGCACCGCCAGGTGGACGCCCTCAACGTGCTGGGCATCGTCGCCATGGAGGAGGGCCTCTACGACCAGGCCGAGAAGCATCACCGCCAGGGCATCGCCCTCAGCCGGGAGATCGGGTACCGATTCGGCGAGGTGCGGGCCCGGGTGAACCTGGCCAACATCTTCAACAAGACAGGGCAGCTCGGGGCGTGCATCCAGCTCTACGAGGAGGTCCTGGCCATGGTCCCGGCCCTGGGATTGGACCGAGTAGAGGCCATCACCCGGATAAACCTGGCCTCCACCCTGGTGGCCTTCGTCGGCGACACAGAGCGGGCCCGGGAGCTGCTGAGCTGGGTCATCCAGTACGCGCGCCAGGTCGAGGATCCGGTCAACCTGGGCCATGCGTTGGCCAACTTGACCGCCGCGGATCTCCTGGACGAGCGCTGGGAGGAGGCTCGATGTCACATGGACGAGGCCAAGGAGGTGTTGGAAGAGGCGGGCGAATTGTTCGTCCTGGCCCAGTTCCAACGCACCTGCGCTCTGTGGCATATCAAACAAGGGGACCTGGAGTCCGGTTTCCGAGAGGCGGAGGCTGGCCTGGCCCTCTGCCGCACCCATGGCATGGCGGCTCTGGAACCCTGGATGCTCTCCATGATGGGCTGGATCCGAGCGCAGCAGGGCCGGGCCGAAGAGGCGCTCGCCCTCACCCAGGCCGCCATGGATGCCCTGGGAAACCTGGACGAGATGGACTACATGATGTGGTACTACCGGGCCGTGGCATTGGAAGCTGCCGGCCACCTCCAGG
>WGCB01000563.1 GCA_015494005.1 Caldilineaceae bacterium | reverse complement strand
GTGGGAGGGCCTGGGCTGGCGCCGGAGCCGCCGGGGATGGGCCAGGGCGGAGCAGGGCCACGCCTGCGCCAGCCAGGAGCAGGAGCCCGCCTGTCAACAGGAGCAGGGCGCCCAGACCGGCCAACAGCAGGGGCTTCCCGGGGCGGGCCGGAGCTGCCTCCGGGAGGAGGGCGCTGCTGGGCTCGGTTGGGGCAGGCCAGTAGTTTGGCCAGGATCGGAAAGGTCGCATGTGGGCCTTGGGTTCGGTCAGGTCAAAGCTGGATAATGGCTCGGGCCAGGATCTGCCGGTTCTTTCTGGCGATGAATCCCTCCCAGACCGGCGGGAAGGTGCGGGTGAGCTCCTGG
Organism: Caldilineaceae bacterium; assembly: GCA_015494005.1. Taxonomy (GTDB): domain Bacteria; phylum Chloroflexota; class Anaerolineae; order Caldilineales; family Caldilineaceae; genus S144-5. Next base: position 4,013 of record WGCB01000563.1, on the reverse strand, counting down.
ATGGTGGCCTCCTGGGCGTCCCGATAGTGGCGGATGGCTGGCTTGTCCAGCCCGGCCTGGATCACAGCCTCCAGCCGGGCCCGGGCCACCACCGCGTCGTTCAGATCGCCCAGGTGATCCTGGAAACGCTTCAGCTGCCGGATCAGGGTCTCGCCTGGGGCCCCCAGCAGGTGGCGCACGAACTCCAGGCTGTAGCGCAGCCGTTTCCCCTCCACCCGCAGGGCGTGGAAACTCTCCAGGGCCGGCTTCTGCTGCTCCTCGAAGAGGACCTGGTAAGCCCGGACCTGCTGGTACCGGTCCAGGATGGTGACCGGCATCACGTGGCGCACCTGGTAGGGGGGCGGGGCGCCAGGGCCCTCTGTCTCCCACGGGCGGACGGCCTCCCCGGGCGTGCGGCAGAAGCGGTGGAAGTCCACCAGGAAGGCCCGATACTCCTCGCTGTCCAGCCACTCCAGGAGCTGCTCATGGGCCTGGGATCGCTCCTCCTGCCAGGCCGCGGCCAACGCATCCAGGGCCTTCTGCTCGGCCTTGGGACGCTTCTTGCGGTAACGCTCCAGGGCCTCCAGGGCCACGTCCAGGTCCCGGACAGCGCCCAGGCGGCGGGCGGTTTTGCGCAGCCCCTTGAGGTAGGGCTTGATCCCCTTGCGCCGGAAGAAAGGGCCGAAGACGTCCCCTGCGGCCCGGGCCCGACGGGTGGCCACCCGCATGTCGTGGACATACTCGATGTCCTGGCCCTCCCGAGCGCCCGCCTCGTTGAGGAGCATCTCCACCAGCTGCCGCCGCCAGACCAGCCGGCCGGCCTCGGCCATGGGCATGCGGGGCTGGACGCCCTGGGCATCGACCGGGCCGCCCGGTGGATGGGAGGCGATGAGGCGCAGGGCTCGCTCGAACTTGCTGTTGCGGGCAGGCCTGAGCCCCGGCCGTCGGCGCAGTTTCTTGACCCATCCCCGGAGCCGTTTCAGGCTGGCGCCGTCCTCCTGGAAGGCGTCGCCCACCTCGATCTCCAGCTCCGCGAAACGGGCCACGGCAGGGGCCGGTCCCCAGGGATCCGCTGGATCTGGCTCGTAGACCGTCACCGTGTCCGCGCTGAGCTCCCCCACACAGCGCGCCTTCCTGTTGGTGTGGAGCAGCTCCCGGGTATCCCGCCGCTGCTCGATCCGGGCCAGGGGCGTCACGCGGATGTCGGCCAGCCCCAGCTCCTGGAGCAGTTCCTGGAGAGGGCGGGGCCACTTCTCGGGCCGGTTCCAGTGCTTGGGCCCGGTCAGGGGACCCTCCACCTCCCGGCGGCTGTGCAGCCCCTTGACGCCCGGTCGGTCCAGGCTCTTGGCACTCACCCCGTAGCGGATCTGGGCCTTCTTGCCCTTGGGGCCACCGGCCTCCTGGATGGCCCGGATGCGCAGGGCAAAACCGGCCCGCAGGAGTGCGAAATCCGGCGTGTCGCAGTAGAGGTCCGTGAAGTGCTTGGTGCGCATCGGGGCCAGGAGATAGCCGGGAAAGAGCTCCTTGCTCTCCCGAAATTCCTGCAGCTCCTCGGGAGAGGCGGCCTCCAGCTTGATCTCGATTTCCTGGCGCTCGGTCATCTTCCGGTTCCGGTGCATGGATGGCGCAATGGGGCGAGCTTTCGGCTGGTATTGTAATTCGGAATTCCGAAAACGTAAAGCGCTTCACCAGGTCAGGCGCCAGACAACTGAGGGGATAGATTCTGCACCCCGCCCCGGCGTCGGGATGGACAGATTTGCTGACCTGACCTATCATTGAGGGCATGGATCCGGACACCCGGACGGCGTCCCCCGGCTCGGTCAGCTGGCTGTTCCGCCTGGACCCGTCCCCAGCCCTGTCGAGAAGGACCCCATGCGCTGGAAAATCCCATCTTCCCTTTTTCTGCTCGTCACCGTCACCTTCAGTGCCAGTCTGCTCTTCCTGGCCCTCATGGCGGGCCTGGCCAACGCCCAGGAGCCGCCGCCAACGGCCGCCCCTGCCTCCCAGGACGGTCGCCTGCTGGTGCGGGCCCAGGGGGACCTGGCCGAGGCCGAGGCCGCGCTCCGGTCCCAGGGCCTGGTGGTGGAGCGGGGCTGGCCCGCCCTGGGGCTGCTCCTGGTCCGCCCAGTGGACGAGAGCCCGGCCCTGGTCACCCCCGAGCAGCTGGCCGCCCGGAGCGAAGCCCTGGCCCGCCTGCCCCAGGTCCGCTACGCGGAGCCCAACTACCGGGTGGAGGCGGCCGGGAAGGCCCTGGGGCGCTCCCTGAGCCAGAGGGGAGCCCCGGCCCAGTCCACCATCCCCGGCTCGCCCAACGACCCCCTCTACGCCCAGCAGTGGGCCCTGAGCACGATCGGCGCCGAGGACGCCTGGCGCATCAGCCTGGGCGATCCGGACGTGGTGGTGGCCCTGGTGGACAGCGGCTTCCAGATGGACCACGAGGACCTGGTGGGGAGCAATCTCTGGGTCAACCAGGCGGAACAGAGCGGCGCTCCTGGCGTGGACGACGACGGTAACGGCTTCACCGACGATGTCCACGGCTGGGACTGGGTGGAGCAGGACCCGATCCCCAACGACGAGTTCGGTCACGGCACCCACGTGGGGGGCACGCTGGTGGCCGCCACGGACAACGGCCTGGGGGTCGCCAGCCTGGGGCGGCGCATCACCCTCATGCCCCTGCGGGTCCTGGATGAGCGGGGCAACGGCTATGTCTCCGACCTGATCGACGCCCTGGAGTACGCTCGGCGCAAGCAGGTGCGGTTAGTGAACCTGAGCCTAGTGCTGCGGTTCGACTCCGCGTCCCTGCACGAGGCCATCCAGGCCCTGCACCGAGATGGCATCCTGGTGGTGGCGGCCACGGGCAACTACGGCAGCCAGGTCTACTGGCCCGCGGCCTACACCGAGACCCTGGCCGTGGCCGCTGTGGACCAGAACGACCTGCGGGCCAGCTTCAGCAACGCCGGGCCGGAGACGGACGTGGCCGCCCCGGGGGTGAGCATCCTGAGCACGGTGAACGGCAACAGCTACAACCTGAACAGCGGCACCAGCATGGCCACGCCCCACGTGGCGGCCCTGGCCGGCCTGGTCTGGAGCCTGCGGCCAGACTTGACCCACGAGCAGGTGCGGGCCCTGATCCGCAGCACGGCCCTGGACGTGAACCAGGCCACCTGGCCCGGCCCGGACGACTTCCTGGGCTGGGGGCGGATCCAGGCCGGTGTGGCCCTGACCCAGGCCTCCCGGGATCTGGCCCTGGGCATCCGCTCCCCGCAAGGCGACTTTGCCTTCCCCGGGGACGCGCTGAGCCTCACCGGCCTGGTCACTGCGCCCAACGGCGCCGCGGTCAACGGGGCGGTGCTGCGCTTCGACCTGCGCGGCCCGGCCGACAGCCAGGGAGCGGGCCCCCTGGTCCAGAGCCTGGCGGTGACGGGCACGGTCAACGGTCAGGGCAGCGTGGGGCTCTCGGCCCCGTCCCAGGGCGGGCAGTACACCCTGGATCTATGGGTGGGCGGCGCCACGACCCAGACCACCTTCCTGGTCTGGGACACGCCGGTGACCCTGACCCTGACGGCCACAACCACTACCCTCACCGTGGACGGGCCGCCGGTCGTCCTGCGGGCTGAGCTGCGGGACGAGAGCAACACCCCGCTCCAGGCGACGCTCCCGGTGGCGTGGCACACGGAGCGAGGAAGCTTCGCCGGGGGCTCCAGCAGCCAGGCCAGCATGGAGAGCGGCGGGATCTTCACGGCCACCCTGCAGCCAGGGCAGATCGCCGGCAGCAACCGGGTCACCGTGAGCGCCGGCTCCAAGGTCCAGACCCTGGACATGACCATCCTGCCCGAGGAGCTGCACCGGATCACCAGCCTGACCCAGCCCCTGGCCATCCTGGACTTCGGCCCGGGCAGCGGCGTGACCGTCACCCTAGAGCTGACGGACCGTTTCGGCAACCCTGTGCTGGACGGCACGGAGGTCCACTTCTACGCGGACCGGGGCAGCGTCTCCCCAGCCACCGCCACCACGGTGAACGGCCAGGTCAGCAC
>WGCB01000562.1 GCA_015494005.1 Caldilineaceae bacterium | reverse complement strand
GAGTATAGCAGCGAAGTTTTCGGGTGTCAAGAGGCAAAATTTGAAAATTCGCGCCTTTCCTTGAGAAATGCCGAGATTGAGTTACAATGAGGACAGCTTCTCCCCCAGTCCCTGCCTGTTGTCCATATCCGTTGTCCATGCCTGGGATCCCGATCCTGGGCGTGAAGGAGATCGATTCAGATGGCCCGCACCCATCGGCAGCCCATGGAGATCCGCCCGCCTGCGCCTCGTGGGGCCCTGTCCCAGTGGCTGGAGCGGCGCGGGATCTCCCTGAGCCAGCAGCTTCGGATCGTCCAGTGGGGGCTGCCCGTGCTGCTCTCCCTGATCGTGTTCGTGGACGAGATCCGAGAGCACCTGCTCGAGAAGCGCGAGTGGGTCTTTTCCCAGAACTTCTTGGCCGAGGTGATCTTCTTCGGGATCCTGGGCCCCATCGCCGTCTTTCTGGTGCTCTGGTGGGTGCGGGGCGAGTGGCGGGAGCGAGAACGGGCCCAGGCGGTGTTGCGGCAGACCTACAACCAGCTGGCCGAGGCCCAGGCCCGGCTCACGGACCTGCACCGGCAGCGAGGAGAGCTGCTGAACCGGGTGCTGCGCATCCAGGAAGAGGAGCGCCGCCGGGTGGCCCGGGAGATCCACGATGAGCTGGGGCAGCTGCTCACCGGGCTCAGCCTGCACCTGCGCCACTACCAGGAAACAGCCCCACCCGAGTTCCCCCAGATGCGGGAACAGATGGCGTACCTCAACGACCTGGTGCAGCAGACCATGGACCAGGCCCACCGCATCATCGTCGACCTGCGCCCCACCTCCCTGGACGACTACGGCCTCCTGCCCGCCCTGGAGGAGGAGCTCCAGAAACGCCTGGATCCCCTGGGCATCGCCTACCAGGTGCGGGTGATCGGCGATTCGAACTGCCTTCCGCCCGAGCAGGCCACGGCCGCCTTTCGCATCGTCCAGGAGGCCATCACCAACATCATCCGCCATGCCCACGCCCAGCAGGTGACCGTCACCCTGCGCTGCGACGGAAGCGCCTGCGAGCTGCTCGTGGAGGACGACGGCCTCGGTCTGGGCCAGGCCTCCACCGGGGAGACGGGGTATCAGGGCATGGGGATCCTGGGCATGCAGGAGCGGGCCGCAGCCATGGGCGGCTCGGTGACCGTGGGCCCCAGGGAGCCCCGAGGCACCCGGGTGCTCGTCCAATTGCCGGTCGTGTCCGGTCCTCCTGCCGGGGGCGCCTGGCCCGATGCCACCCACCCGTCCGCGCGGGCAGAGACGCCGGCCCTGGGCTGACGACGGATGGGCCCAGCCTGCAAGGGGCTGGGCCGGGCGCCGCGGAGCCGATTCCACCATCAGAGAGGAAGTGACGTGATTCCCATACGCGTGCTGCTGGCGGAAGACCATCATCTGGTGCGGGATGGGCTGCGCCTCCTCATGGAGGGCCAGCCGGACATGGAGGTGGTGGCCGAGGCGGCTTCTGGCTCCCAGGCCGTGGCCCTGGCCCGCCAGTTGCGGCCCGACGTGGTGGTCATGGACATCACCATGCCGGACATGGACGGGCTGGCCGCCACCCGGGTCATCCGCTCGGACGTGCCAGAGGCCCAGGTGCTGATCCTGAGCATGCACGCCAGCGATGTCTACTTCTTCCAGGCCCTGGACGCAGGGGCGGCCGGCTACGTGGTCAAGAAGGCGGCCAGCGATGAGCTTCTGGATGCTGTGCGCGTCGTGGCCAACGGCGACGCCTACTTCCACCCCTCGGTGGCCCGCAAGTTGCTGCAGATCTACCGCCACCGGGCCAGCGCAGACTCGCCGGAGCCACCGGGCTACGCCTCCCTGACCGCCCGGGAGCGGGAGGTCATGATGCTGCTGATCCAGGGCTACACCAACCAGGAGGTGGCGGAGCGGCTCGCCATCAGCCCCAGCACCGTCCAGGCCCATCGCACCCGGGTGCTGGAGAAGCTGAACCTTCGCTCTGTGGTCGATCTGGTCCGCTACGCCATCCGTCACGGGCTGATGGAGCCCTAGCCTCGCCCTGTTCCCCTTCCCGCTTTCTCCCGTTCCCCTCCCCACCTGACAGTCCACATTCGCTGTCGCGTTTTCCGCGATGGGAAATCGCGTCGCGCCCACACTGCAATCTGTCCCCGCGCCATCGACGGCCCCCTCAGCGTCCTGTAGACTGAGCAGGTGAGCGAACCCTGGAGCAAAACCCAACACGCGTCAACCGGCGGCCCATGTCCCGGGGGATCCTGGCGATCCTGGGCTGGCGGTCGGATCGCGTTCCTGGTCCCGGGTCCTTTCGCGAGGTGCGTCGGAGGAAGTGTTAACCAAACCATAACAATTGCTTCCAGGACAGTACTTACGCAGTTGAGTTGAGCAGATAGCACATTGACAAAAGAAAAAGGGACGTCTCAGGTTAGAATAAGGTTACCCAACCCAGCTAACCTGGAGGTGCGAACACCATGACGTCCCGCCTGTATCCTACCACTCGCCGATTGTTCC
>WGCB01000561.1 GCA_015494005.1 Caldilineaceae bacterium | reverse complement strand
ACAGGACGGCGGCGGTACATCACCTCTGTGGCGAAGAAGGCCGCGGCGAAGGGCGCGCCCAGCAGGGTGGACATGGCCGCGGCGATGCCGCTCAGCTGGGCCGTCTGCAGGTCGTCCGGTCCCCGAGAGCGCCACCACTGCCAGATGGCCTGCAGGCGATTGACCCGGCGCAGACTGGCCGGCGCCACGTTTCCCCGGGGCTTGAAGAAGCCCGCGGCGATGCTCTCGCCGATGAGGGCGGCGCTGGCCCCCAGCCCTCCGCTGCCCCCGGTGGTCAGGGTGGCGAAGGTGGCCAGGAGCTTGCGCAGGGCCAGGGTGAAGGTGGGCAGCTCCCAGCGCGCCGCCACCCCCTCCGTGCCCAGCAGGGCCGGCTCCAGGGAGGGCTCGGAGGCGTAGTAGAGGGCGATGGCCCGCTCCAGGCCGTCCGCCTCCACGTCGATGAGCTCCCGGGTGCGCCCCTGGTCGTCCCGGTAGTAGACCAGGCTGGTGCGGTAGCGGGCCAGGCTGGCCATGATCAGCGCGCCCAGGGCCAGGGGCAGGAAGACGAGCAGGGGAGAGGGGCTCTGCTCCACCCAGGCCATCACCTGGTCGAAGGCCCAGTGGACCCCGATGCGCAGGCCGTAGACCACGCCCCAGACCGTCACACCGATGACCAGGGCCTGCATGACCAGCCGCCGCTCCTGGGGATCGAAGTAGTCAGGCAGGTTGCGGACGATGCCCAGGTAGCGGATGATGTCGTAGAAAGGGTTCAGAATCGACTTCACAGAGGCCTCACGTGTTCGATGAAGATTGGAGGAGTATTTTGCCACGGTCCCGGCGGATCACCAAGCCACCTGCTTCCCGCCCTGCGTCGTTGAACTCCACCCCGACATGGGCTATAATCCGGGCGCGACGCCCAGGGCCGCCCCTGGGACAGAGCCGTAGGAAAGGAAGCCGATGGAGCCACAGCCGATGGATTCACAGAGGAGAGAAGCCAGATGTCCGTGACCATCCGCCGGGCTGGGGTGGAGGATGTGCCCACCCTGGTCGCCTTGAGCGATGGCCTCTTCCAGGAGGACGCGGGCCAGCGGGATCCCTTCATGAACCTGGCATGGCCCCGGGAGGAGGGGGCCGGCTACTTCCATCAGCGCATGCGGGACGAGCGCTGCCTGGGCCTGCTGGCCCTGGTGGAGGGCCAGGCCGTGGGCTATCTCCTGGGCTACATGAAACCCGCCAGCACCTTGCGCCCTGTGTCCGTGGCCGAGTTGGAGAGCATGTACGTGAGCCCGGGGCATCGCAGCCAGGGGATCGGCCAAGCCCTGGTGGACCGGTTCCTGGCCTGGGCCCGAAAGCAGGGAGCGGAACGGGTCAGCGTCACCGCCTACGCGGCCAACGACCGGGCCCTGGCCTTCTATCGCCGCAACGGCTTCGTCCCCAAGAGCGTGACCCTGGAGCGAGGGCTCTAGCCGCCGCATTCCACCCCCTCACATCCCCCATATCGCCGTCATCGCGACTCCATGGAACACCTGGCCCAGCCGGGTGTTTTGACATCCTGGACCGGTTGAGACGAAATGCACACCTTGCTCTAACAGAGGTCTGACACAAGCCGTCTACAATGGAGAAGGAGCTGCGCCAGCTCCCAAACCACACCCGGTTCACAAGGAGGAGACACCCATGTTCGAAAAGATCCTGGTCCCAGTGGACGGCTCGGACAGCGCCTGGATCGCCCTGGAGCAGGCCATCGAGATCGCCAAGGAGGAGCAGGCCGCCATCCACGGCCTCTACGTGGTGGACGCCCGCCTGCTGGAGGCGCCCTACATCCTGGCCATGTTCCCCTACGATTTCTATCCCGAGGGAGACCCCCGACGCCTGGAGCAGGCCATGGAGGTCAGCAAGCGGCTACACCAGCGGGGAGAGGAGATCCTCCAGCGCCTGGCCGACCGCTGCCAGGAGGCCGGTGTCCCCTGCGAGACGGAGCTGACCGACGGCATCGTGGCCCAGGTGATCCTGGAGCGGGCCCAGGACGCGGACCTGGTGGTCCTGGGCCGCACGGGCGAGGGCGCTCAGTGGACCGGCCCCCTGCTGGGCTCCGTCTTCGAGGCGGTGGTGCGCCACTCCCCTGTGCCCGTCCTGGCCACCCACGACCAGGTGCGCCCCATCCGCTGCATCCTGGTGGCCTACGACGGCAGCGAGCGGGCCAAGGACGCCCTGAACATCGCCGCCCGCCTGGCCGCCTCGGGCAACCGCCTGCTCCTCTACGTCACCGTGGACGACGGCCACCGCAATCGGGGAGAGGCCTACCAGGAGGCCAAGAAAATCCTAGACGAGCTGGGCGTGGAGCACATGCGCCTCTTCCTGAAAGGCCACCCCGCGGAGAAGATCCTGGAGGCCGCGGCGTCCCAGAAATGCGACCTCATCGTCCTGGGCGCCTACGGCCACAGCCCCTTCATGAAGGTCTTCTTCGGCAGCACCGTGGACGAGGTGATCCACCAGGCGGAGCTGCCGGTCATGGTCTGCCACTGAGCTCGTGGCGGCATTTGGTGCGTCTGGCTGCATTGAGTGAGTCTGACTGACGGCGAACACGCCCCGTCCATCCGGAGGACCGCATCCCATGGAAGAGCCTGCCGCTCGCCCTGCCCAACAAAGCATCCTGGCCCAGCTGCTCCAGGCCGAGCGCGCTGCCCAGCAGGAGCTGACCCAGGCCCAGAAACGGGCCCAGGAACTGCGCGCCCAGGCCCAGGAGCAGGCCCGGAAGCTGGTGGAGGAGGCCCGGAAGCAGGCCGAGGCCCAGGCCCAGCAGATGCTCCAGGAAGCCGAGGCCCAGGCCCAGGAGGAGGCGAAGAAACTCCTGGCTCAGGCCCAGGAGCAGGCCAAGGCGCTGGAAGAGCGGGGCCAGGCCCATCTGGACCAGGCGGTGGCCCTGGTGGTCCGCTGGGTGACCGGCCAGGAGGAGGCGTGAGATGGCCCTGCTCTTGGACGCCGCCCGCTACGCCGGGGTCAACGCCCGGGTGCGGGGGCTCGTCTCCCGGCTGATCCCCGAGTGGCTCTGGGCCGAGCTCTTGGCCACGCCGGACCTGGCCGGTCTCCAGAGCCTCCTGCAGCAGAGCTGGTACCGGGTTGGGCTGGAGGGGCGTCCCGACGCCGCGGCCCTGGAGCGGCGGCTCTGGGCCCACCTGGTGACCGTCTCCCGAGCCCCGGTCCACCTCCTCCAGGGGAGTCCTCGGGCCCTGCTGGATTGGTACTGGCGTCGCTTCGAGGTGGACAACCTGAAGACCGTGCTCCGAGCCGTCCACCATCGCGCCCCTGCCGAGACCCTGGAGGCCACCCTCATCCCCCTGGGCCCTGGCTCGCGCCTGCCCTGGCGGGCCCTGGGGGAGAGCACCAGCGTGCCCGGGCTGGTGGAGCGGCTGCGGGGAACCTTCTACGGCTCGGTCCTGGAGCAGGCCCTGGACACCTACCGCCGGGAGGGCCAGCTCTTCGTCCTGGAGGTGGCCCTGGACCTGGCCTATTTCGGCCGCCTGCTTCGCCTCATGGATCAGCTGACCGGGCGGGATCGCCAGGAGGCCCGGCGCTTCCTGGGCTTCTGGGTGGAGAGCCAGAACCTGCTCTGGGCCTATCGCTATCGCATCTACGCCGGCCTCTCCCCGGAGGAGATCCTGAACTACACCCTGCACCGGGGCCTGCGGGTGGACGCGGCGGCCGTGCGGGAGATCGCCCTGGGCGCGCCCCTGGCCGAGATGGTGGCCCGCTTCTGGGGGGAGCGCATCCCTGGCCTGGCGCAGCTGCAGGACCGCCCGGAGCCGGAGGCCCTGCCCGTGCTGGAGCTCCTCTTCCAGCGCCATCTGCACGGGATGGCCCAGCGCGCGTTGAGCAAATATTCCCTGCACCTGGGCATCGTCCTGGCCTTCCAGGTGCTGCTCTTCGACGAGGTGCAGGACCTGGTGACCCTCATCGAGGGCAAGGCGGCCGGCTGGCCTCAGGAGCGGATCCGGCCTTACTTCATCGCCCCCCGGGGCCTTGGCAGGGCATAGCGGAGGAAGGCGATCATGTTCATCCCGGAACCCATGCGGGAGGTCAATCTCTTCATCCTGGACGAGGACATCGAGCAGGTGACCGCAACCCTGCTGCGCCTGGAGATCCTCCACGTCCAGGAGGTGGAGCAGGAGGCGACCCCGGCCCAGAGCCGTTGGGCCGGCCTGGCCAGCACCTACCGGGCCCAGGAGCGCCGTCTGCGGGATCTCCTGAACGCCCTGGACGTGCCCCTGCAAGCCCTGCCCATGCCCGAGGAGCTGGACGTGGTCGGGGACATCGCCCGGGTGGAGCCCCAGCTGCGCCAGGCCGAGCAGAAGATCCAGGACTGGCAGCGCCGCCATCGGGAACAGGAGCGCACCCTGGAGCGCCTCGCCCTCATGATCCGCCAGGTGCGCCTCCTCCTGCCCGTGGACGTGCCGGTGGAGGAGCTGACCCGCCTCCGCTTCCTGCACCTGACCGTGGGCACCATCCCCAGCGCCAACCTGGCCCGGCTGGAGACTGCCCTCTTCCGCATCCCCTTCGTCATGATCCCGGCCTACGAGGAGGCCGGACGCACCCTGCTCTTCGCGGCCACGCCCAAGGAGCACGCGCCCATCCTGGACCGGGCCCTGCGCAGCGCCTTCTTCGAGCCCATCACCCTGCCCGAGGACGTGACCGGCCCGCCCCGCCAGGCCCTGGTCACCCTGGAACAGCGGCGGGAGGCCGCCCAGTCCGCCCTGGAGGCCCTGGCCCAGGAGCGGGACAGGCTGGCCCAGGAGTGGGGGGAGCGGCTCCTGGGGCTGTGGAACCAGGTGCGGACCGACGCGGTCCTGGCCGAGGCCATCCGCCAGTTCCCCCTCCACGGACGGGTCTATGTCATCCCCGGCTGGGTGGCGGCCCAGGAGCTGACCCGTCTCACCCAGGCCGTCCAGGAGGTGACAGGCAACCGGGCGGTCATCGAGGTGCTGGAGCCAGAGCTGACCCGGCCCCAGGTGCCCACCCTGCTGCGCAACCCCCGCATCCTCCAGGCCTTCCAGGGCATCGTCACCACCTT
>WGCB01000560.1 GCA_015494005.1 Caldilineaceae bacterium | reverse complement strand
GGCCAGCACGTCCGTGGGGTCCAGGAGCAGGAGGGGCTGGCTCGCCTCCACCCACTCCCCTTCCTCCACCAGCAGAGCCACCGCCTGCCCGTCCAGCTCACTCATCACATGGGTGGCCCGGGCCTCCAGGGTGCCGTAGAGCCGGATCTCCTGGGGGCGAGCCAGGGGCAGGGCCGCCTCCTCCAGCCGGGGCAAGGGCGGAGCGGGCAGGCCCAGTCGGCGCTGGAGATCGGCCACCTGGTCTGGGATCAGGAGCAGGGCCCCGGCGTAGAGGATGGCCGCGGTGACGAAGAGGGTGAGCAGGGTGGCAAGGGTTCTCTTCATGGTTCGTCCAGGATATGGTTCGTCCAGGATGGTTCGTGAATTCAGGGCGCCACCAGCACGTCCGCCGGGGTGCCCGGCCGCAGGAGCTCGTCCGGCTCCTCCACCTCCAGGGTGACGGCGTAGACCACCGCGGCCCGCTCGGCCACGTTCTGGGACTGGCGCAGGCTGAACTCCGGCTCGTCCGCGATGGCCTGCACCCGGGCCTGGTAGCGCCTGCCCGGCGCGGTGTCCGCCACCAGGGGATAGACGTCGCCCACCTGCAGGGCGTCCACCATCCCGGCGGGGACGTAGATGATGATGGTGAGGCGCTCCGGCTGCTGGATGGTCAGCAGGCGCTGTCCTGGGGCGATGACCTCGCCCGGGGCGAAGGCGCGGGCCGCCACCACCCCGGCTGCCGGCGCGGTCACCTGGACTTTCTCCAGCGCCAGGGCCTGGGCATCCCGGGCGGCCTGGGCCTGGGCCAGTGCCGCCTCCGCGGCCTGGATCTGGGCCTCCGGCGCCCCTGCGGTGACCGCGTCCAGGGCGGCCTGGGCTCGCTGGAGCTCCACCTGGGCCTTGTCCCGGGCGTTGGTGGAGGCCACCACCCGGGCCTCCGCCTCCTGGTTCTCCTCCCGCTGCCTCCTCCGATCGGCCAGGGTGGCCTGGGCCTGGCCCACCGCCGCGTCGGCCTGGGCCGCCTGCTGCCAGGCCTGCCAAGCCTTCTGGCTGGCCAGGTTCCACTGGACGTTGGCCTGGTGCTTTTTGTCCGGCGGGGCCTGGACGGTGATGACCACGCCGTTGGGCAGGGTCACGGTCTGTCCCCGGGCCAGGTCCTGGGCGATCTCCCCCCACATCTGGGCCTCCAGGTCCGCGGCCTGGGCCTGGAACCGGGCGGCCCGAGCCCGGGCCCGGGCTTCTGCCAGAGCGGCCTGGGCCTGGGTGATCTGCACGTCCAGCTCCTGGGGGTTGTCTCGCAGGCGGATGGCGTCCTCCAGGGCTAGCTCGGCGGCCTCCAGGGCGACCTGGGCCTGGGCCAGACGAGCCTGGGCCAGGGCCACCTCCTCGGGACGAGCCCCGGCCTTCAACTGGGCCAGCCGGGCCTTGGCTTGGGCCACGTTCGCCTCCGCCTGGGCCAGCTGAAGGCGCACCAGGCTGTCGTCCAGCCGGGCCACCAGCTGCCCCGCCCGCACCACGTCCCCCTCTTCCACCAGCAGCTCCTGGATGCGGCCGCCCAGCTCCGGCGCGACGGCCACCTCCTCGCTCTCCAGGAAGCCGGTGAAGCGCTGGGGCCCCGTCACCGGGGCAGGGGCGCAGGAAACGAACGCGAGGGCAAGCAGGCTCAGGACGGCGAGATTCCAGAGATTGGCAATCGCCCTGGCGCCCTGCCAACGGCTACCGTCCTCCGTCCTCCGTCGTTCGTCCTTCATCCGAGACATTCTCCTTCATGCTGGCCGTTTCCTTCACGCTGGCCGTTTCCTTCACATTGGCGATGAACACGTCCTCCAGGGAGGGCGGGATGATCCGCAGGGTGATGGGGCCAGCCCCGGCCCGGCGCAGGAGCTCCTCCAGGGCGGGCAAGCGGGCTTCCAGATCCGGCCCGGCGGCGTGGATGCGCTTGCCGTAGAGGGCCACCTCGGGGATGCCCGCCTCCCGCAGGGCCTGGATGCCCACCTGGGGCTGCTGGCAGATGATCTCCACCACCTGGCCGGGCATGCGCTCCCGTTTGATCTGCCCCGGCGGCCCCAGGGCGATGATCCGCCCTCGGTGGATGAAGGCCAGGCGATGGCACTGCTCCGCCTCGTCCATGTAGTGGGTGGTGACAAAGATGGTGGTCCCCTGGGCGGCCAGATCGTAGAGGAGCCGCCAGAAGTGGCGCCGGCTCACCGGGTCCACGCCCGCGGTGGGCTCGTCCAGGAAGAGGAGCTCCGGCTGGTGCAGGATGGCCGCGGCCAGGGCCAGGCGCTGCTGCCAGCCCCCGGCCAGGTTGGCGGCCAGGCGATGCCGCTGCCGGCTCAGCCCGGTGAGCTCCAGCACCTCGTCCTTGCGCCGGGCCAGTGCCCGCCCCCGCAGCCCATAGGCCCGGCCGTAGAAGGTCAGGTTCTCGTCCCCGGTCAGATCCGGGTAGAGGCTGAACTTCTGGCTCATGTAGCCCACCCGCCGGGCGATGGCAGCCGGCTCCCGGAGCACGTCCATGCCCAGGACCCAGGCCTCCCCCTCCGTGGGGCGGATGAGGCCCAGGAGCATGCGGATGGTGGTGGTCTTGCCCGAGCCGTTGGGCCCCAGGAAGCCAAAGATCTCCCCGACCTGGACCTGGAAGCTGATGTGGTCCACGGCCACGAAATCCCCAAACTTCTTGGTGAGATCCCGGACCCTCACCGCGACGGGGCGTTGGTCCGGCGGACTGGGCTGGGCTGGGATGTCCGTGGGCACGGTCATGGTGGATCACCGGTCGGTCGAAAAGTCGACACGGGCTGGGCTAGGCCGCGGCCTGGCGAGCCTGGGCCTGGCGGATCAGGTGGACGAAGGCCTCCTCCAGCCGGGGCTCGTCCTGGTAGAGGGCAGTGAAGGCCACGCCCCGCTCCCGCAGGAAGGCCTCCAGCCGGGGCCTGGACGCCTGGGCGTCGGCCACGAAGAGGTGCAGCCGGTCCCCGTAGACCTGCAGGGAGAGGATGTCCGGGAAGCGGGCCAGGAGCTGCTCCACCCGCAGCAGGTCCGGCGCGTAGAGCACCAGCAGCTCTCCCGGGGCCAGGCGGCGCAGGGCCTCGGGCTCCCCCTGCTGGATGATCGTCCCCTGGAACATGAGCCCCACCAGGTTGCAGCGCTCCGCCTCGTCCATGTACGGGGTGGTGATGAGGATGGTCACCCCCTGCAGGTAGAGCTCCCCCAGGATGTCCCAGAACTCCCGGCGGCTGACAGGGTCCACGCCGTTGGTGGGCTCGTCCAGGAGCAGGATCCGGGGGCTGTGGACCAGGGCGCAGGCCAGCCCCAGCTTCTTCTTCATGCCGCCAGAGAGCTTGGCCGCGGGCCGCTGGGCGAAGGCCTCCAGCTGGGCGAAGCGCAGCAGCCGTTGGATGCGCGCGGCCCGCTCCTTCCTGGGGACGCCGTAGATCTCCGCGAAGAAGCGGAGGTTCTCCAGCACGGAGAGGTCCCCATACAGGCTGAAGTGCTGGGGCATGTAGCCCAGGTGGGGACGCAGGGCCTCGGGGTCTCGCACCACGTCCTGGCCCAGGACCCTGGCCTGGCCGGAGGAGGGCTTGAGCACCCCGGCCAGCATGCGCAGGGTGGTGGTCTTGCCGGCCCCGTCCGGCCCGATGAGGCCGTAGATGATCCCCTGGGGGATGGCCAGGTCCAGGGCCTTGACCGCGACGGTGCGGCGGAAACGGCGATGGAGCTGGTGGGTCTCGATGGCGTTCATGGAATGGTGGACGGAATTCGGGAAACGGGATTCGGCGTTCGGCAGCTGGGAACGGGCGGACATGGACTGTTTCTCCACATTCTTCACGACATTCTTCACGACATTCTTCACGACATGCTTCACGGCTCACGCCACATGGCGGCTGAAGGCCCGCCAGGCCACGGCTCCGGTCCCGGCGGCCAGGCCCAGAAGAGCCAGGAAGTGGGGCAAGATCATGGACAGGGTGGAGCCCTGCAGGATGACGGCCCGGTAGGCGGTCATGAAGTGCTGCAGGGGCGAGATCTGGGCCAGCCCCCGCATGACCAGGGGCATGCTCTCCACGGGCAGGAGGTAGCCGCTGATGGTCACCTCCAGGATGGCCAGGAGGAAGACCAGGAGCACGGCCTGCTGCTGGCTCTGGCTGACGATGGAGATGACCGTGCCCACGCCCACCACTGCGACGATGGCAGTCAGGCCCAGGGCCATCAACAGGGCGAAGCTGCCCCGGATGGGAATGTGGTAGCCCCCGGTCTGCACGCCGGTGAGGAGCAGGAAGTTCAGGAAGCCCAGGATCACCGAGGGCGCCGCCTTGCCCAGGATCAGCTCCAGCCGGCGGATGGGGGTGATGAGCAGCTGCTCCAGGGTGCCGATCTCCTTCTCCCGCACGAAGCCGGTGGCAGCCAGCACCAGGGCCACCTGGTAGGTGATGAACGCCAGGGTGGAGGGGATGATGAACCACTGGATGTCGAAGGTGGGGTTGAAGAGGGCGCTGGAATGGACCTGGACGCCCCCCAGATCCACCCCGGGCGGCAGCTGCAGGTGACGCTGGACGAGGCGACCCAGCACCCCGTTGATCACCGGCTCCGCGTTGGCCCCAATGAGGATGTTGGTGCCGTCCACCAGGGCCTGGAGCTGGGCCGGGGCCTCCGTGGGGCTGCGGAAGCGGCGTTGGAAGCCCTGGGGCACGACGATCCCCACCTGGACCTGGCCGTCGTCCAGGAGCCGGTGTAGGGTCTGGTGGGTGCGGGGGTAGTAGCGCACCACCATCTCCTGGGTCACGTCCAGCTCCTGGATGAACTCCCGGCTCAGGGTGGATTGGTCCAGATCCAGCACGGCCACGGAAACATCTCGCAGGCCCCGAGCAGTGTTGCGGGAGATGAGGACCAGCTGCATGGTGGGCGCCAGGATCAGGAAGAGGATCAGGAACCTGTCCCGACGGATCTGCAGGAACTCTTTCCAGGCGATGTTGAGGATCTGGCGGAGCATGGGTCTGGGAGTACGGGATTCGGGATACGGGATTCGGGATTCAGGACTTGACACGACACCTCAGCCCACCCGCTTGCGGAAGCTGAGCACGGTCAACACGGTGGAGAGGAGCCCCATGGCCAGGAGCAGGAAGGCGTGAAAGCCCAGGGGACCCCAGCTCAGCCCCTTCAGGAAAACGGCCCGGTTGATGGCCACGTAGTGGGTGGCGGGCAGGGAGTAGGCCACCAGCCGGGCCTGCTCGTCGATGGGGATGATCAGGCCGGTCAAGAAGAAGCTGGGCACCAGGAAGAGGAGCAACACGGCCCGCAGCGCGGTGCTCTGGTTGGTGATGAAACTGGAGACGAAGATGCTGATGCCCAAAGTGGCCCAGAGATAGAGGAGGGTGAAGCCCATCAGGTCCAGATAGCGGCCCCGCATGGGCACCCGGAACCAGAGCACCGCCACGGCGATGGCCAGCCCGGCGCTGATCACCCCGAAAACCATGTAGGGAGCGAGCTTGCCCAGGATGTACTCCGGCGCCTGCACCGGCGTGGCCGCCAGGCTCTCGAAGCTGCCCAGCTCCTTCTCCCGGGCCAGGGCCAGAGCCACGGACATGCTGGGCAGGATCATGGCAATGGCCAGGAGCGCCGGCACCATGCTCCACCGCCCCTTGATGTCCGGGTTGTAGAGGGTTTCGGCCTGGAGCTCCACCGGCTGGGGCAGAGCCCGGGAGCGGAAGGGCTGGCTCCACTCGTCGATGCGCCGGGCCAGGAGGGCCATCTGGGTGCTGGTGTTGATGGCGTCGGAGCCATCCCCCAGGACCTGCACCTGGGTCTGCCGCCCGGCCGCCAGGTCCGCGCCGAAGCCCGGTGGGATGACCAGCCCCAGCTTGATGCGGCCGGCCTGCATCTCCCGCCGCAGATCCGGATAGCGGGCCACCTCGCCCGCGGGGATCAGGTTGCGGTCCTGGCTCAGCGCGAGGACCAGCTGGCGAGAGTGGGGGCTGCGGTCCTGGTCGAAGACCGCCATCCGGGTGGGGTTCAGATCGAAGGAGAAGACGTAGGCGAAGGCCATGAGCATGATGGCCGGGGAAACGGTCACCATGAAGAGGATGCGCCGGTCCCGCAGGATGTGGCGGAACTCTTTTCGCAGAATGGCCCAGAGGCGACGGATGGACATGATGACCTCGCTCCAACTCCTCCCAGCCCAGGCGGATGCAGGGCGGGCTCAGGCGGGCTGCGATGGTGTCGAGCTGGGCTCCTCAGGGGCGCTCGAGGCGGCATCCGGGCCCCTCCCCGGGGAGGCCAACTGCGCCTGGATGGGGCGCAACAGGCTGACGGTGCGGGCGGCCATCTCCGCCGCGCTCACCTCCGGGTGGGCCAGGAGGTAGCGGATGCCCCCGGCGATGAGCCCGCTCAGCAGCGGCGCCATCCACTCGATGACGGACTCGGGCAGGGGGGTGGTCTTGGCGATGCCCTCTCGCACCCGGCGCTCCAGGAGGGCCATGCCCCGTTCCAGCTGCTCCGGGGAGCCGCCGGGCCCGAAGACGGCCTGCATCAGCTCCCGGTGGGCCTCCACGAAGGCGAAGGTCTGGTGGAGCTGGGCCTGGCGGCGCTGGTCCAGGGGCAGATCCTGGACGGCCGGGTTGTCCGGATCCCCCAGGCGCTGGAGATCCTCCCAGATGGCGGCCTCCAGGAGGGCCTCCTTGCTGGGGAAGTAGGTGTAGAAGCTGCCCACGGCCATGTCCGCGGCCTCGGTCACGTCCTGGACCGTGAGGCCGGAGATGCCTTTGCGGGCGATGATCTGCCGGGCCAGGTGAACGAGCTCCTGGCGGCGGCGGTCGCGACGGCGTTGCACACGTGACATGGATCGACTCGGGGCGGGTGGGTCAAAGATACGAACGATAATTCAAAAATTGAATGATAATTCGGAATTCACTCAAATTGTAGCGCCATTCCCCCGGGCTGTCAAGGGGCTGGACGCGATTTTTTCTTCTTGACACCACCCCGTTTAGTCGCTATACTAGAGGCGCCCCCTTTG
>WGCB01000559.1 GCA_015494005.1 Caldilineaceae bacterium | reverse complement strand
GTCGGTGAACTTCTCCTGGCCCTGCTTTTCCCGCAGCTTGTCCAGGCCGTAGAGGAGGGCCTCGGGCCGGGGTGGGCAGCCTGGGATGTAGACATCCACTGGGATGATCTTGTCCACGCCCTGGATGATGGCGTAGTTGTTGAAGGGGCCGCCGGCGCTGGCGCAGATGCCCATGGCGATGACCCACTTGGGCTCCAGCATCTGGTCGTAGAGGCGCTTGACCACTGGTGCCATCTTGTTGCTCACCCGGCCAGAGACGATCATGAGATCCGCCTGGCGGGGGCTGGCCCGGAAGAGCTCCGAGCCGTAGCGGGCGATGTCGTGGCGGGGGGTGCCGCTGGCGATCATCTCGATGGCGCAGCAGGCCAGGCCGAAGAGCAGGGGCCAGGTGCTGTTCTGGCGGCTCCAGTTCACCAGCGCTTCCAGGCTTGTGGTCAGGATCCCCTCGGGGAGTTTCTCTTCGATGCCCATGGTGCGCTCCTTCCTAGGCCAGCGAGGGGCTGGCTCGGGTTCTTCATCGGCTTGGGTCGCGTGGGGGCGCGAACCCCTGGGACTGCTTGGGAAAAGGTCTACTCTTCCTCGACCTGGCTCTCCACGACCTGGCTTTCCACTACGTCATCCCCGGGCCGGACCTGGCCACCCCAGTCCAGGGCGCCTCGTTTCCAGCAGTAGACATAGCCCACCAGGAGGATGAGGAGGAAGATGGCCATCTCTACCAGGGCAAAGAGCCCCAGCCGGTTCAGGATCACAGCCCAGGGGTAGAGGAAGATCACTTCGATGTCGAAGACCACGAAGAGCATGGCCACCAGATAGTACTGGACCGGGAAGCGGCGGCGGGCATCCGCGAAGGGGATGATGCCCGATTCGTAGGGCTCGTACTTCTGTTTATTGGGGAGTTTGGGGCCCAGCACCGCCGGGAGGCCCATAGCGATGGCCGCGAATCCCATGGCTAGGATGATCAGGATGAGGAGAGGCAGGTAGTCAATGGCCATGGTTTCAACTATCCCCAATCGACTGGTCTGGGATGCCGGGTGGCGCGTGGACGAGCAGGCCAATGCGTTTCAAAAAAGCCCACCCTGCTGGTCTGCTGGGTGGGCCGCCATGGCATCCAGGGAGTTCATTCGTGGCTTCCAAGAAGCAGGTGAGGATCCGGAATATGACTCGCTGATTTCAGTGCAATTTGGTTCGTGCACTTTGTCACTAGCGGGGGGAAGTGTAGCATGGAAGAGGGGGAGTTGTCAAAGCAGATATAGGGTTTGTGAAATTTGGAGCTTAACAGGAAGGATGGCAAAATTTCTTGAAAATTGCGGCCATTCGATTGGACATTCGGACCTTGCAAACTTTTTCCTTTTAAATTCTGCTATGCTATAATGCTGCGCAGTTTGTTCCTTTCCACACAAACGTACGGCACTGGTTCCCATCCCCGAGGAAACCTGGGATCGGACCAGGTGAACGCATGGTCCGATGGAGCGAACGGTGCCCTCCAGGCCTCCGAGCCGACAATAGCTGACAGTACAGCATCAAGCACAGTATCAGACAGCATCAAGACTGTCGAAACAGTCGATACCGGGTGACATGAACCGGGCAACTAAGGAGTGGGCGAAATGCTAACCCAGTATGCCTTTGTGCTGATTATGGTCGGTGTGGCGCTGTCCGTGCCCATTCTGGCCATCCTGGCCAACTACTTCCTCAGCCCCCACAAGCCGGACCCTGTCAAGACAGACGTATACGAGAGCGGTATGAAGACCGTCGGGGACGCCTGGGTGCAGTTCCGAGCCCAGTACTACCTGATCGGCCTGGTCTTCGTGCTCTTCGATGTGGAGGCGCTTTTCCTCTTCCCCATCGCCGTGGCCTATGACAAGCTGGCCTTCTTTGCCACGATGGAGACCATCCTCTTCATCCTCATGCTCCTGGCGGGCCTCATCTATGCCTGGCGCAAGGATGCTCTGGAGTGGCAGTAGGCGCAGGAAAAGTTGATTTTTCCGGGATAGAAGGGCGTTCGAGCCCGGCGAGCCGAATGGCCTGTTCCCCTGGTTGCTCGGGGATGGACGTGGTTGGACAGGCCGTTGTAGATTGGATGTGACACCCGAATTCGGGAGGGTAGACGAATGCAGACAGTTCCATATTGGGGTGATGTGGTCACTGGCTGGCTGACAGGCCTGGGGCTCCCGGAAGGGTGGGCCCTCTTCATCGCCTACGTGGTGGGCGCGGGGATCCTGATCACCTACGCCATGCTCTCGGCGCTCCTGCTCATCTGGATCACCCGCAAGGTCGTCAGCCGCATCCAGGACCGGATCGGCCCCAACCGAGTCGGCCCCTACGGCCTGGTCCAGACGGTGGCCGATGCCTTGAAGCTGCTCTCGAAGGAGCAGATCAGCCCGGCCTACGCGGATCCGGCAGCCTACAACCTGGCGCCCATTCTTTCGGTGGCAGGCACCCTGATGGTGCTGGCGGTGATCCCCTTTGCGCCCGGTCTCATCGGCGTGGACCTGAACGTGGGCGCCCTCTACATCGTGGCCCTGGGCTCCATCGGCATCATGGCTGCGTTGATGGCCGGCTGGGGCAGCCACAACAAATATGCCCTCCTGGCTGGCTTCCGGGTGGTGGCCCAGCTCCTCAGCTACGAGATCCCCATGGTCCTGTCCATCCTCACGGTGGTGTTCCTCACAGGCACCATGCGCATGCAGGCCATCGCCGAGTTCCAGGCTCTGCGCATCTTCGGCTTCAACCTGGGCCTGGGTTGGCTGGGCATCCTCATGCCGGCTTCCATGCTCATCTTCTTCATCAGCTCTCTGGCCGAGGCAGAGCTGACTCCCTTTGATCTGCTGGAGGCGGAGTCGGAGCTCATCGCCGGCTTCCACATCGAGTACTCGGGCATGAAGTTCGCTATGTTCTTCCTGGCCCAGTTCGTGAACAGCTGGATCCTGGGCGCCATCCTGGCCACCCTCTTCCTGGGCGGCTGGCAGGGCCCACTGGTGGACCAGATCCCCATCCTGGGGCTGGTCTATTTCATGGCCAAGGCCTACGGCATCTACCTGGTCCAACAGTGGATCCGGGGCACCTTCCCCCGGGTGCGCATCGATCAGCTCATGTACTTCGCCTGGAAGGTGCTGGTGCCGGGCATGGTCATTCTGCTCATGTACCAGGCCATCGTCCAGAAGCTGCCGGTGGCCCTGGGCATCCAGTACCTGCTCGTCTTCCTGGGCAACATCGCCCTGATCGGCGTGGTGGGCGTGGTCTTGAAGCGCTACTTCGAGCAGGAGAAGATCCGCACCAAGCGTTCCTTCTCCCCTCGCACCCTGGTGGGTACCATGCAGCCAGCCCCGGAAGGCGCGGATTGAGATTGCCGACGTCTCGCCGGCGCCGGATCGCCCCTGTGGGTTGAGCTCCGGCCTTCGGTGGCTTGCCCGTCGGTTTCTCGTGTTTCGTTTCTCTCGTACCATTCAAACCCAGAACTTTCGCCAAGCAGGGTTGCCATGCCGATCGAAATTCCAATTCCAACCGTAACCCAAGTCATTTTCCTGGTCATGGCCCTCTTCACCGCGGCCTGCGGCCTCATGGTGGTGATCAGCCGGAACCTCTTCCACAGCGCGCTCTTCCTGGTGGGGGCCCTCTTCGGTGTGGCCGCCATCTTCGTCCTGCTGGAGGCGGAGTTCCTGGCCGTGGGGCAGGTGCTGGTCTACATCGGCGCTATCGCCACCTTGATCGTCTTCGCCATCATGTTGACCCGGGGCATGATGCGGGGGCGCACGTCGCCCATGAACCACGTGAGCGGCCGAGGCGCGCTCGGGGCCCTGGTCTTCTTCGTGGCCCTGCTGGCCTTCCTGAAGAAGGTGCCCTGGCCGGAGCAGGCCCAGGCCATCCCGGTGGACGAGAGCCTGATCGCCGGTCTGGGGGACAAGTTCGTCACCACCTACGTGGTGGCCTTCGAGGCGGTGGGCCTGTTGCTCATGGTCGCCCTCATCGGTGCGGTCATGCTGGCCCGGGATCGCTAGAGACAGGCGCTGACGACCCCCCGCTAGGGGCGTCACGAGCAAGGGAAATCATCTTTCAGCAAAGGGCATTCCTATGGTTCCGTTGAGCTGGTATCTCATCCTGGCCGCGTTCCTCTTCACCTGTGGGCTCTTCGGCGCCCTGGCCCGGCGCAACGCCATCGCCGTGCTCATGGGCATTGAGCTCATGCTCAACGCAGCCAACATCAATCTGGTGGCCTTCTGGCGTTACAGCGGCGCGGTGACGGATCTGGCCGGGCAGGTCTTCGCCCTCTTCATCATCGCGGTGGCTGCTGCGGAGGCCGCGGTGGGTCTGGCCCTGATCATCGCCGTCTATCGCAAGCGCAAGACCGTCAACGTGGAGGAGCTGGATCTGCTGGCCGGCTGATCTGGTGGCTGGAGCGTTCCTGAGCCGAGGTCATGGCCAAACAACTGTTGCAGGGGTCTCTGGAAGAGCAGTGCGAGTTTCTCTACCAGCTGGCCCAGGAAAAGATGGCGGCGGGCAACTACACGGGAGCCGCCCACGCCTTGAAGGAGATCGTCAAATACGCGCCGGAGTACAAGGACGCCGCGGAGCTCCTGCAGGTGGTGAAGAAGCGCAAAGCCGAGCAGCGCAACATGCTGATGATCTCCCTGCTGGGCGCTATCGTCTTCGTGATGTTGGCCTCCGCCGCCGGTCTGCCCAATGATTTCTGGATGCTGGGCGCGGCGTTGATCGGTCTGGCGGTGGGCTTTGGGGCGGCCAATCTGCTCTACAGCTTCCGTCGCCGCTTGGACCCGGAGCACTGACGAGGGTTTTCTCCCATCGCTCTGCCGTCACGCATCTGGCGGCACACCCGGTTACTCATTTGCCAAACACAACTGCCACACACAACGAGGTTGGTCCATGGATGGCATTTTCAATCTAGCCTGGCTTGTACCCATCCCGCCTTTCCTGGCCTTCGCCGCCATCATTCTCTACCTCAATCCCAACAAGAAGCTGAGCGCCCGCACCGCCATCGGCGCGGCGGCCATCAGCTGGGTGATCGGGTGGGCCATCGCCTTCGCTGCCTATTTCACCCCCGAGTTCGGCGAACACCCGGTAGAAAAGGTGCTCTTCACCATCCCCACAGGAGCGACGGAGCTGGGCATCGGCTACGCGGTGGATCCGGCCAATGCCCTGATGCTCTTCATGGTCCCCTTCCTGCTGCTGATGATCTTCATCTACTCCAGCGGCTACATGACCTTCCCCGGCCACCTGGACCCGAAAGAGTACCCCGAGGCCTACAAAGAGGGCAAGGATCCTCGCTACAGCCGTTTCTTCGCCTACATCAGCCTCTTTGCCACGGGTATGCTGGGTCTGGTGGTGGCGGATAACCTGGTCTCCTTCTTCATCTTCTGGGAGATCATGGGACTCTGTAGCTACCTGCTCATCGGCTTCTGGTTCGAGAAAGATTCGGCCAAGAAGGCGGCGTTCAAGGCCTTCATCACCACTCGCATCGGTGACACCATCATGCTCATCGGCATGATGCTCCTCTACGTGAAGAGCGAGCCCAGCAGCCTGCGCTTCGCGGACCTCTTCACCCAGGGCAATCTGGAGCACCTGGCCAGCTCCCTGGTCACGCTGCCCAACGTGGGGACCATCCCCTGGATCAGCCTCATCGCCTTCCTGATCTTCTTCGGCACCGTGGGCAAGAGCTCCCAGTTCCCGCTGCACGTCTGGTTGCCCGACGCCATGGAAGGCCCCACTCCGGTCAGCGCCCTGATCCACGCGGCCACCATGGTCTCTGCCGGCGTCTTCCTGCTGGTGCGCATGTTCCCCCTCTACTTCACTGCCGGCGAGGTCTCCACCGGAGTGCTGGGCTTCGTGGCCTTCATCGGTGCCTTCACGGCCCTCTTCGCCGCCACCATCGCCGTGGCCCAGTGGGACATCAAGCGGGTGCTGGCCTACTCCACCATCAGCCAGCTGGGCTACATGGTGGCTGCCATCGGCGTGGGGGCCTACGTGGCGGCCCTCTTCCACCTGCTGACCCATGCCTTCTTCAAGGCCCTGCTCTTCCTGGGCTCGGGCAGTGTGATTCACGGGGTGGAGCATGGCTTCCACCACGCCCACGAGCACGGCGGACACGATGAGCACGGGGAACACCACGCAGCGGTCATCGAGCGGCCGGACGGCGCCCTCAACCCAGCGGATCCCCAGGACATGCGCAACATGGGCGGCCTGCTCCAGCGCATGCCCCGCACGGCCTGGACCTTCATCATCGGCGGTCTGGCCC
>WGCB01000558.1 GCA_015494005.1 Caldilineaceae bacterium | reverse complement strand
GGGCGAACCGGTCGACGACCCAACCGAAGATGGCGAGACGTAGTTGACATGTTTCCGAGGAACAACCCGCTTTTTGGCCGCAACCGATCGAGGAGTGACAGAGCATGGCGAAGAAACGCAAGCGCAAGGTGAAGCGAGCCGTCCCTGCACCGGGTGGGGGTGGCGGCGGCATGCGCCGGGGTGGTGCAGCCCGAGGAGGCGGCCTGCCCGGGGGCATGGGCCAGGGCAACCTGATGGCCCAGGTGGCCAAGATGCAGGAGGAGCTGGAGAGGGTCCAGGAGGAGCTGGCCCAGGAGGAGATCGAGGGCAGCGCCGGGGGTGGCATGGTCAAAGTGGTGGTGAACGGCCAGCAGGAGATCCTCTCCATCACCCTGGACCCGGAGGTGGTGGATCCGGAGGACGTGGAGATGCTCCAGGACCTGATCATGGCCGCCATCCAGGACGCGGTGAGCAAGAGCAAGGCCCTGGCCGAGGAGCGCATGGAGGGCTTGACCGGAGGCATGGGCCTGCCCTTCTGAGGTGGCGGGAGCCCTCCTGATGCCCGCCATCCGTGAAATCCATGTACGGATCGTCGCAACGAACTGATTTCCAATGCAACCACTGGCACAACCTGTCACCAACCTCATCGAGGCCTTCAGCCGCCTGCCTGGCATCGGCCCCAAGACGGCCAGCCGCCTGGCCTACTTCCTCCTGCGCAGCGACCCGGAGATCGCCCTGAGCCTGGCCCAGGCCCTGCAGGAGCTGAAGGAGCGCACCCTCTTCTGCAGCGTCTGCCACAACATCGCGGACCAGGATCCCTGCGCCATCTGCCAGGATCCCCAGCGGGATCAGGGCCTGATCTGCGTGGTGGAGGAGCCCCTGGACGTGCAGGCGGTGGAGCGCACCCGGGCCTTCCACGGCGTCTACCACGTGCTCCACGGGGCCATCTCGCCCATGGAGGGGGTGGGGCCGGACGAGCTGAAGATCCGGGAGCTGCTCCAGCGCATCCAGGAGGCGGCCAGCAGCGAGGATCGACTGCCCATCCGGGAGGTGGTGCTGGCCACCAACCCCAACCTGGAGGGGGAGGCCACGGCCATGTACCTGGCCCAGCTCCTGAAGCCCCTGGGCGTGCGGGTGACCCGGCTGGCCCGGGGCCTGCCCACCGGCGGCGACCTGGAGTACGCGGACGAGGTGACCCTGAGCAACGCCCTGGCCGGCCGCAGCGAGATGTGAGCAGCACAGAACCATCGGGAAAGGAATGCAGATGCTGGCCAAGCTCAAGGAGCGTTGGCGAACCCAGATCTTGGAGCCCCTGCTGCGCCGCTTCCCAGAACGCAAGCCCCGCTTCACCACCAGCAGCCCGGACATTGTCGTCGAGCCCCTCTACACCCCCCTGGAATGGCCTGGCGTGGTCAGTGAACCGGAAGCCGCCATCTACGCCCAACGTCTGGGCTTCCCTGGCAAGTACC
This sequence comes from Caldilineaceae bacterium, assembly GCA_015494005.1. Lineage (GTDB taxonomy): Bacteria > Chloroflexota > Anaerolineae > Caldilineales > Caldilineaceae > S144-5. The sequence continues at coordinate 2,269 of WGCB01000558.1, read as the reverse complement.
CCTACACCCGAGGCGTGCAGCCCAACATGTACCGGGGCCGCTTCTGGACCATGCGCCAGTACGCCGGTTTCGGCACGGCCGCGGAGAGCAACCGCCGCTACCACTACCTGATCCAGCAGGGACAGACGGGCCTCTCCGTGGCCTTCGACCTGCCCACCCAGATCGGCTACGACGCGGACCATCCCATGGCCCAGGGGGAAGTGGGCAAGGTGGGCGTCTCCATCAGCAGCCTGCAGGACATGGAGACCCTGCTGGAGGGCATCCCCCTGGATCGGGTGAGCATCAGCATGACCATCAACGCGCCGGCGGCCATCCTGCTGGCCATGGTCATCGCGGTGGCCAAGAAGCAGGGGGTAGAGCCCGAGCAGCTCCGGGGCACGGTCCAGAACGACATCCTCAAGGAGTACATCGCCCGGGGCACCTACATCTTCCCGCCCCAGCCCTCCATGCGCCTGATCACGGACCTCTTCCGCTACTGCGCGGCCCATCTCCCCCACTGGAACACCATCTCCATCAGCGGCTACCACATGCGGGAGGCCGGCTGCACCGCGGTGCAGGAGGTGGCCTTCACCCTGGCCAACGCCATCGAGTACGTGGAGCAGGCCATCCAGGCCGGCCTGGATGTGGACCAGTTCGGCCGCCAGCTCAGCTTTTTCTTCAACGCCCACAACAACTTCCTGGAGGAGATCGCCAAGTTCCGGGCCGCCCGACGCCTCTGGGCCCAGATCATGCGGAAACGCTTCCAGGCCCAGGACCCCCGCAGCTGGCGGCTGCGCTTCCACGCCCAGACTGGGGGCAGCACCCTGACGGCCCAGCAGCCGGACAACAACATCGTGCGGGTGACAGTCCAGGCCCTGGCCGCGGTGCTGGGAGGCGCCCAGAGCCTGCACACCAACTCCAAGGACGAGGCCCTGGCCTTGCCCTCCCAGCACACGGTGGAGGTGGCCCTGCGCACCCAGCAGATCCTGGCCTACGAGAGCGGCGTGGGGGACACGGTGGATCCCCTGGGCGGCTCCTACTACATCGAATGGCTCACGGACCAGATCCAGGAGCAGGCGGAGGCCTACATCCAGCGCATCGACGAGCTGGGCGGCGCGCTGCGGGCGGTGGAAGAGGGCTTCGTGCAGCGGGAGATCCAGGAGGCGGCCTACCGGAGCCAGCGGGCCATGGAAACCGGGGAACAGGTGGTGGTGGGCCTCAACCGCTTCGTCACCGACGAGCCGCCGCTGGAGGATCTGCTGCGGGTGGACGAGCAGGTCCAGGCCGAGCAGATCGCCCGGCTCCAGGAGCTGCGGGCCCGCCGGGACAGCCAGCGGGTCCAGGAGGTTCTGGCCCGCATCCGCCAGGCCGCGCAGAGCCCGGACGCCCCCCTCATGCCTCTCTTCGTGGAGGCGGTGGAGGCCTACGCCACCATCGGGGAGATCTGCGGCGTCCTGCGGGAGGTCTTCGGCGAGTACCAACCGGAAAACTGGGTGTGAGGATCATGAACGCCAGGCAGCCCACGTTGAACAAACAGCCCAACAGCCGCTGCTGTTTCATCTGCGGCGTGGAGAACGTGGCCGGCGTCCACGTGCGTTTCTACGAGACGGTGGACGAGACCGGCCGGCCGGAGATCCTGGCCCGCTTCACCGGCCAACCCATCCACCAGGGCTATCCCGGGCGCATGCACGGCGGCGTGCTCACCGGCATCCTGGACGAGACCATGGGCCGGGCCATCAACTACGGCGTGGAGGGCGCGCCGGCCGTCTGGGGCGTGACCGCGGCCCTGGAGGTGCGCTTTCACCAGCCCGTGCCCCTGGGGGTGGCGCTCACGGCCCGGGGCCGGATCACCAAGGAGGGGCGACGCCTCTTCCAGGGCAGCGGGGAGATCTACCTGCCCGACGGCACGGTGGCGGTGAGCGCCCAGGGCAAGTTCATGAAGATGCCCCTGGAAGCCATCGCCGAGGAGGAGCCGGAGACCCTGGGCTGGCGGGTCTACCCGGACGAGCCCTGACGCCCCGACAAGCCAGCCTGAGAAGACCAGCTAGAGAAAAGCGGAAGTTTTCCCGGCTCTCGCCGGATGGCGCATCCGGCGGGTCACGGACCCTCCTAGCGTCTCCAAAACTGCCGGTTCCAATTTGACTTGAGGTTAGAGGAAGCGAACATGTTTCAGCGCATCGACCATGTGGGCCTGGTGGTCCACGACATCGACCAGGCCCTGGGCACCTACCAGGATCGGCTGGGCTTCGCCCTGCTGGAGCGGCTGCCCATCCCAGAGCAGGGGGTGGAG
>WGCB01000557.1 GCA_015494005.1 Caldilineaceae bacterium | reverse complement strand
GAGCCCACCACTGCCACCATTTCCCGGGGGAAGTCCGGCCGGGCCGCCATCTCCTGGGCCAGATCCGTGACCGGGGCGAACCCGCTGAGCAGCCCAGGGGAGAGCTCGATGTCGAAGCCAGCGGTGGCCTCCTGGCTGGGGGTGGAGACCACCTCCGTGGCCTGGATCACCACGCTCATGACCGTCACCGTGGTGATGACCATGGCGAAGAGGATCATGGCCACGCCGGTGCGGAAGCGGTTGCTCAGGGGGAAGGCGATGGCCGTCTTGAGCACCGGGGTCAGCGGGCCCACACCCCCCAGCAGCCGGACCGCCAGCCCGGCCAGGCTGTCCGCGTTGAACATCACCAGCAGGATCACTCCGGTGATGACCAGGGGGCCGCTGAGGACGAAGGAGAGGAGCAGGAAGAGGGGATCCTGGCCGAAGAGCGTCTCCTGGGAGCCGATCACCGTGGCCCAGGGGGTGGCCCACAGGATCAGCAGCCCCAGCCCCATGGCCGAGTAGACGAGCTGATGGCGACGCCCAGCCCGCAGGCGGGAAAAGCGGGTCAGCAGGCCGTCCAGGCTCAGGCAGCCCCCCACCAGGAGCAGGGTAAAGCCCACCAGGCGCAGGGTCAGCCCTCGATCCGCCCAGGCCAGGAGGGCCCCGATCCCCAGGAGCAGCAGCCCGGGCCCGGCCAGGAAGCGCGCCGCTCTCCCCAGTCGGGACGCCCCTCGGCCGTCCATGTCCGGCAGGCCGCGGATGGCGGAAACGATGTTCAGTCGGGTCATGCGCCAGGAGGCCAGGCTGACCACCAGGAAGGTGAGGAGCACGCCCAGGCTGTAGCCAATGACCAGGGACGGAGGCGCCACGCTCCAGCGCAGGCGGAAGGGGAGCTCCTGACCACTCACCTGCGCGCCCGCGTTCTGGAAGAAGGGCCCCAGCAGGCCGACCATGCCGAAGGCCACCCCCAGTCCCAGGCCCAGCCCCACCAGGGCCGCGGCCAGGTCGTAGACCATCCCCTCGGTGACGAACATCTGCATCAGATGGCCCCGCTGGGTGCCCACGGCCCGAGCGATGCCCAGCTCCCGGCGCCGCTCCGAGGCCAGCATGACGAAGATCAGGAAGATGAGGAGCAGGCCGGCCAGGATGGAGAAGGCGCCGAAAACCGTGAACATGGCACTGAAGCCCACGCCAGCGATGTCCGCGCCCTCCAGCGCGAACTGCTTGGTGAGCAGGGGGAAGAGCTGGAAGTCGTCCAGATCAGCCAGGGCGTCCTCCAGATCCAGGCGCACGTCCTGGGGCAGGGGCTGCTCCAGGATCCAGGCTCGGACAGCCGGGTTGGCCAGGGCAGCCCGCACCGCCTCGCTGGGCGGCGTTCCCTGAGGCTGGGCCAGGGCCTCGGTCAGCGCCTGGACGTGGGCCTGGAAGTCCTGGGTGCCGGTGAGGCCCTCGGCCAGGTTGCGGAGGAACTCGGGCGCTTCCCTGGGGGCGTTCACCACCGGGTTGCGGGCCCGGTCCCCAGCCCGGACGAGGGTGTCGGCCACCTCGTCCCGGTTCAGGATGGCCATCACCTGGGCCAGCTTGGCCTCGTTCAGGGAGAAGGCCTGCAGCCGCCGGCTCACCGGCTCCGTGAGGGCCGGGCCGGCCAGCGCATCCCCCTGGTTGGAGACGAGGATGGCGTTCACTCGCCCCTGCATGAAGAGGAGCTGCTGGGCCTCGGCCACGTCCATCATCACCACGGGGCTCAGGACGCCCAGCGGGCCCGACTCCTCCACGATGGCCTGCACCCGGTAGGGCACGGGGATGGGCCCGATGAAGATCTCCAACAGGTCGCCCGGGCGGGCGTTCAGCTGCTGGGCCCCCAGCCGATTCAGGTAGACCTCCCCCTGGCGCAGCTGCAGGCCGACGCGTCCTAGGCTGGCGTCCAGGTCCTGGCCCAGGGTGTTCAGATTGAAGCCGGAGAGGAGTTCCGTGGCCCCCTGGGTGATGCCCGGCAGGTCCAGACCCAGGGCCTGGAGGGTGGGCAGGGTGATGGGCGCGTCCGGGTCGATGCCTAGCTGGGCCAGCTGCTCGTCGCTGATGCCCAGGCTCTCCAGGCGGATCACGTCGATCCC
>WGCB01000556.1 GCA_015494005.1 Caldilineaceae bacterium | reverse complement strand
GTGGTGAGCCATGCGCCCCTCCTCTACGAGGGGCTGAACAGCCTGGAGAACCTCCACTTTTTCGCCCGGCTCTACGACATGAGCCAGCCCGCTCCCCGCATCCAGGCGGTGCTCCGGGCCGTGGATCTCTGGCACCGCCGCTACGACCCGGTGCGCACCTACAGCCGAGGCATGACCCAGCGCCTGGCCATTGGCCGGGCCATCCTCCACGATCCGCCGGTGTTGCTCCTGGACGAGCCGGACACCGGGCTGGACCAGGCCAGCGCGGAGATGCTTCGAGGGCTGATCCGGCAGCTGGGCGGGGCCAACCGGGCCATCCTCCTCACCACCCACAACCTGGACCGGGCGGTGGAGTGGGCGGACCGCATCGCCCTCCTGGCCGAGGGGCGCATCGTCTACCAGGCCGAGACGGCCCGCCTCACCCCCGGCGAGCTGAAGGCCATCTATCGGCGCCTGGCCATGGAGCAGGAGAGCCAGGGCGAGGTGGCCATGTCCCTGGCGGGGGCTGGTCTGGACGGGGATGGACGGGCCTCATGAGCACCCTCACGGATGGGCAGGAGCTCTCCTGGCTGGCCCGGGAGAAGGTGACCATGCGCTCCCGGAGGGGCCCGGCGGCCTACCTGAGCAAGGTCTGGGCCATCTTCGCCAAGGAGGTGCAGGCGGAGCTGCGCTCCCGGGAGATCACCAGCACCATGGTGGCCTTCGGCGCCCTGGCGGTCATCGTCCTGGGGTTGGCCTTCGACCTGCGGGTGCCGGAGTCCCGCATGGTGGTGCCGGGAGGGCTCTGGCTGGTGATCCTCTTTGCGGGGGTGCTGGGGCTGCATCGCAGCTTCGGCGCGGAGGTGGACCGGGGCAGCATGGCCGCCCTGCTCCTGGCCCCCATGGACCGGAGCGTGATCTACTTCGGCAAGCTGGCGGCCAACCTGCTCTTCATGCTGGTGATGGAGCTGATCATCCTGCCCCTGTTCCTGATCCTCTTCGACATCAGCCTGTTCCGGCTCTGGATCCTGGCGGGGGTCTTCCTGGGCACCTTCGGCTACGTGAGCGTGGGCACCCTCTTCGCCGCCCTGACCGCCAACGTCCGGGCCCGAGAGACCATGCTGCCCATCCTCTTCCTGCCGGTGATGATTCCGGTTTTCATGGCTGGCGTGGGGCTCACCGCGGGGATCCTGGACGGGCAGCCCATGTCCGGCCTCTGGCGCTGGCTCCAGCTCATGCTGGTCTTCGATGTGATTGTGATCACCGTGGCCTTCATGGTCTTCGACCTGATCTGGGAGCGGGGCTGACGAGAAGCGGGGACGGAGCTCCCAGAGTGTGGCGTGGGCGGGGCCTTCTGCCTGAGCCTTGCCCGACGAACGAGTTTTAGGGGGAATGTATGGCCAATGTAACGCTGAAAATGGAAGAACAATCGAAAGTACAGATGTCCTGGGTCGATGTGGGCCTGATGGCGCTGGACGCGGCCGCGGCCCTGGCCCTGGTGGCGCTGGTCTGGGCCGCGCTCCTGTACGCCAAGCCGGCCACCAACCTGGCCGGGGACGAGCAGCTGGCCCAGCGGATCTTCTACTTCCACATCGGCAATGTGACCGCGGCCTTTCTCGGTTTCGTGGTCTCGCTCATCGGCAGTGTCGGCTATCTGGTGCGCCGCCAGCTAGGGTGGGATCGCCTGGCCCACGCTGGCATCGAGCTGGGGGTGATCTTCGGGGCGGGCGTGCTCCTGAGCGGCAGCATCTGGGCCAAGCCCACCTGGAACACCTTCTGGACCTGGGATCCTCGCCTGACCACCGCGGCCATCACCGTGCTGATCTACGTGGCCTACCTGCTCTTCCGCAACGGGATCGACAACCAGCACACCCGGGCCCTGTTCAGCAGCATCTACGCCCTGTTCGCGTTTCTCAGCGTGCCCCTCACCTACTACAGCGCCCGCTGGTTTCGCACCATCCACCCGGTGGTCTTCAACGGCAGCAACGCGGAGGCCCAGGGGGATTTCGGCATCGGCGCTACCATGAGCCAGACCCTCATGATCGGCACCGTGGCCTACACCCTGCTTTTCGCTGCTCTGCTCATCCATCGCTGGCGGCAGCTGCGTCTGGAGGATGAGTTGACCGAACTCACGGAGGAACTGTACTGATGATCTACTTGGCTTCTGCCCTCATTTTGCTCTGGCTGCTGGTGACCCTCTACGTGGTCACCATGGTGTCCCGGCAGCGCCGCCTGGAACGAGACATGGCCCTGCTGAAGGAACAGCTCCAGGAACGCAGGCGCTGATCCGGGCCATTGGTAGGCAATTTTACTTCTTCTGCCAGGAAACCCGGTACAATCAAGCCACCAAGCAGCGCATGGGCTGCACAGAGATGCGTCCCGTTCCTAGAACGTGGTACGCATCCATAGCACCAGAGATGCGTCCCGTTCCCGGAACGTGGTACGCACCCGTGGCACCGAGAGTTCTCTAGCACGCAAAGGATTGGATCATGACACAGGCCGTTCAGGGGGCGCCCGCCCACCAGCGT
>WGCB01000555.1 GCA_015494005.1 Caldilineaceae bacterium | reverse complement strand
GCCCACACCGGCCTCCCAGTACGAGTTCAACATTGCCCAGCTCCAGGGCTGCGCGCCCAATGCCGGGGTGACCTACGTGGAGGGCACGGTCTACAAGAACGGGGTGCCCACCAACGGCTACCAGGTGGTCTTCAGCTTCGCGCCGGACGGCCCCATCGTGGCCGGGGTCACCTCAGGCCCCCACGAGGGCTACCCCAACTGGAACCCGGGCTACTACTCCCACATCCTCCAGGCCGGCGGCCCCCGGGAGGGAGACTGGTACTTCTGGATCACGGACCCCAGCGGCAAGCGCATCTCGGAGATCGCCCAGGTTCACACGGACGGTGAGGCCGGCCCGGGCAAGTGCCAGCAGGCCATCATCGACTTCGACAGCCGCTAGTCCGCCGGTGCGGACCGTCCGATGCGACACTCGACGAGACACCCGACCAGGTTTTCCGCCACCATCCGCGACACCATCACCCTCTGGGCCAGTCTGCTCCTTCTGGGCGGGCTGGCTTTTTTCCTGTTGCGCACGCCCCCGGCCCGGCAGTGGCTCTGGCAGCAGACCGGCGAGGAGGCCTTCCTGCCCCAGGTGAAGGGGCTCACGGACCTGGCCGGGGACGGGCTGCGCCCCCGCCTGGAGCTGGCCCCGGACGCGGTCACTGAGCACGGGGACGTGAATCCCTTCGGCGTCAACGTCTTCCTGGAGCATGAGGCGGACCCGGCCAAGCGGGAGCGGGCCGTGCGCATGGCCGCGGAGGCGGGCTTCCACTGGCTGCGCCAGGAGTTCCCCTGGGAGGACATCGAGATCCACGGCAAGGGGGACTTCCAGGACCGACGGCACGAGCCGGTTCGCTCCGCCTGGGAGAAGTACGACCACATCGTGGACCTGGCGGAGAAGTACGGCCTGGAGCTCATCGTGCGCATCAGCAACCCGCCGGCCTGGAGCCGGGCCCAGGGGGACGCGGTGGGCTCCTATGCCCCGCCGGACGACTACCAGGACTTCGCGGACTTCGTCCAGGCGGTGGTCAGCCGCTACCGGGGGCGGGTTCGCTACTACCAGCTCTGGAACGAGCCCAACATCTACCCGGAGTGGGGCAGCTACCCCATCAGCCCGGAGGAGTACACGGAACTCCTGAAGCAGGGGGCCACTGCGGCCCGGGCCGCGGACCCGGACGTGGTGATCATCGCCGGGGCCCTGGCCGCCACCATCAACCTGCAGCCGGACGCGCCGCCCCCGGCCAACAGCCTGAACGACCTCCTCTTCCTCCAGCGCATGTACGACGCGGGGGCCGCCCCCTACTTCGACATCGTGGCCGCCCAGGGCTACGGCCTCTTCAGCGGCCCCACGGACCGGCGCATGCATCCCCGGGTGATGAACTTCGGCCGGCCCCAGTTCATCCGGGATGTGATGGTCCGCAACGGGGACGCCCACAAGCCCCTCTGGGTCAGCGAGATGAACTGGAACGCGGCCCCGGACGGCGTGGAGCCCCGCTACGGCCGGGTGACCCTGGAGCAGCAGGCCCGCTACCTGCCCCTGGCCTACGAGCGCATCCGCCAGGAGTGGCCCTGGGTGGGGGTGGCCAACACCTGGTTCCTGAAGCGGGCCACGGACGAGTGGGAGCGGAACGGCCAGCCCGAGGCCTACTTCCGCCTGCTGGCCCCGGACTTCACCCCCATGCCCGTCTACGAGAGCATCAAGGCCTACATCCAGGAAGGGCGGCTGCCGTGATGGGGAGCTGGGAGCTGGGAGCTGGAAGTTGGTGGACGCGGGGCGCTTCCCGGGTCGCGCATCTGGCATCCCGCTGGCTCCTGACCCCTCACGCCGTCCTCCTCCTGGCCGCCTTCCTACGTTTCCACCGCCTCACCGCCTCCTCCCTCTGGCACGACGAGGGCAACACCTGGGCCCTGATCCAGCGCAGCTTCGCCCAGATCGCCCAGGCCAGCGCCGCGGACATCCACCCACCGGGCTACTACTGGCTGCTGAAGCTGTGGAGCCAGCTCTTCGGCGCCAGTGCCTGGGGCATGCGCAGCTTCTCCGCGGTGACGGGCGTGCTCCTGGTGGCCCTGGTCTACGGCCTGGGCCGGCGTCTGCCCGGCGGTCGGCGGACCGGCCTCCTGGCGGCTTTCCTGGCCGCAGTCAACCCTTTCCTGGTCTACTACAGCCAGGAAGCCCGCATGTACATGCTCCTGGCCCTGGAGAGCGCGGGGCT
>WGCB01000554.1 GCA_015494005.1 Caldilineaceae bacterium | reverse complement strand
TCCGAGAGCATGGAAAACAACCACTCGAAATAATTCGAATAACTCGAAATAAACAAGACCGAGAACGAGAACGAGAGACCGAATAACGACCTATGACAAACCTAAGCGAAGAAAACTGGAACGAGTACGAACTGGAGTGGGCCGGCGACGAGCAGGGTGAGGTGCTCTACGACTCCACCGCGGAGCAGGAGCGGGACGCTCGGGCCGAGGAACAGGCCCAGCGGGAGAAGCTCATGAAGCTCGGGGACGATGACCTGCCGGTGCTCCCCCTGCGGGGCGTGGTGGTCTACCCCATGATGTGGCTCCCCCTCACCATCGGCCAGGAGCGCAGCATCCGCCTGGTGGAGGACGCCCTGCCCGAGAGTCGCCTCATCGCCCTGGTCACCAGCAAGGACGAGACCCTGGAGGAGCCCTCCCCGGACGAGGTCTACCAGGTGGGAACCGTGGCCCAGGTCCACCGGGTGCTGCGGGCGCCGGACGGCACCATCCGCCTGGCCGTCCAGGGGCTGGAGCGCATCCGCATCAAGGAGTGGACCCAGGAGCAGCCCTATCTGCGGGCCCGGGTGGAGGTGCTCCCCGAGGAGGTGGAGGAGAACCTGGAGACCGAGGCCCTGACCCGGGCCGTCCAGGACCTCTTCCAGCGCCTGGTGGAGCTGGACAGCCGCATGCCGGATGAGCTGGCGGTGATGGCCTCCAACGTGGAGAACGCTCGCCAGCTGGCCTACCTGGTGGCCAGCAGCATCCGCCTGAGCATCGAGGACGCCCAGAAGATCCTGGAGATGGACCGCATCCAGGAGAAGCTCCTGCTCCTGATCCAACTCCTGAACAAGGAAGTGGAGGTCATGGAGCTGGGCCGCAAGATCCAGTCCGAGGCCCAGGGCGAGATGGAGCGGATGCAGCGGGAGTTCTACCTGCGCGAACAGCTCAAGGCCATCCAGAAGGAGCTGGGCGAGGAGGACGAGCAGGCCGCGGAGATCCGGGAGCTGGAGGAGCGCATCGAGGCGGCTGGCATGCCCGAGGAGGCCAAGAAGGAAGCCCTGCGGGAGCTGAACCGCATGCGTCGCATGCCCGTCCAGGCCGCGGAGTACAGCGTCATCAAGACCTACCTGGACCTGATGGTGAGCCTGCCCTGGCAGGTGACCACGCCGGACAACCTGGACATCGAGCACGCCCGCCGAGTCCTGGACGAGGACCACTACGGCCTGCAGGAGATCAAGGAGCGGATCCTGGAGTACCTGGCCGTCCGCAAGCTGCGGGCCGAGCGCAAGGGTGAGGTGACCGAGGAGGAAGAGGACCTGCGGGACAAGATCCGCCGGGAGCGGGAAGGTGTGGTCCTCTGCTTCGTGGGGCCGCCAGGCGTGGGCAAGACCAGCCTGGGCATCAGCATCGCCCGAGCCATGGGCCGCAAGTTCGTGCGCATGGCCCTGGGCGGCGTCCGAGACGAGGCGGAGATCCGAGGTTTCCGCCGCACCTACATCGGCGCCATGCCCGGCCGCATCATCCAGAGCCTGCGCCGGGTGGGCACCAAGAACCCGGTCTTCATGCTGGATGAGGTGGACAAGCTGGGCCGGGACTTCCGGGGCGACCCCACCAGCGCCCTCCTGGAGGTGCTGGACCCGGAGCAGAACCGGGAGTTCCGGGACCACTACCTGGACGTGCCCTTCGACCTGAGCCAGGTGATGTTCATCACCACGGCCAACGTGCTGGACACCATCCCCCAGCCCCTGCTGGACCGGATGGAGGTGATCCTGCTCAGCAGCTACACCGAGGACGAGAAGGTCAAGATCGCGCAGGGCTACCTGGTGCCCCGGCAGATCAAGGAGAATGGCCTGCATCCCGAGGAGGTGACCTTCACCGAGGACGCGCTGCGGGAGATCGTCCGGGGCTACACCCGGGAGGCCGGCGTGCGCAACCTGGAACGCCAGATCGGCAAGGTCTGCCGCAAGATCGCGGCCAAGATCGCGGCCGGGGAGATCAGCGGCCCCACGGTGGTGGACGCCAAGGACCTGACCACCTACCTGGGCAAGCGCAAGTACCTGAGCGAGGAGATCGTCCAGCGGGTGCAGATGCCAGGCGTGGCCATCGGCGTGGCTTGGACCATGACCGGCGGTGACATCCTCTTCTTCGAGGCCACCAAGATGCCGGGCAGCAAGGGCTTCATCCTCACCGGCCAGCTGGGCCCGGTGATGAAAGAAAGCGCCCAGGCCGCGCTCAGCTACGTGCGCAGCCGGGCGGAGAAGCTGGGGATCGACCCGCACTTCTTCGACAAGATGGACATCCACCTGCACATCCCGGCCGGGGCCATCCCCAAGGACGGGCCCAGTGCTGGCGTCACCATGGTGACCGCCCTGGCCAGCCTGCTCACCAACCGGCCGGTGAAGCCGGACGTGGGCATGACCGGGGAGATCACCCTGCGAGGCCAGGTGCTGCCCATCGGCGGGCTCAAGGAGAAGGTGCTGGCTGGCGCCCGGGCGGGGCTGACCACCATCATCCTGCCCAAGCGCAACGAAGCGGACCTGGAGGACGTGCCGGAGACGGTGCGGGAGCAGATGAACTTCGTCCTGGTGGATACGGTAGACGAGGTCCTGGAGGCGACCCTCTGCCCGGAGCCCCTGGAAGAGGAGGCCACGGTCCCCGCGGTGGGCCGGGACGGGGCCAGCCGGTCCAAGGATGGGGCAGAGGAGCCCGAACGGGAGAAGAAGGCCCCGGAGGAATCGCCCGAAACGACCCCGGAAGAAACGGAAGAAGTGGTGGCGAAAGGGTGACAGCCCGCCCGATCGCCCCTCCGAAAACCCGATTATGACAACAAGCGCCTCTCCAGTTGTACGGGGAGGCGCTTGTTGGTGTATAATGGACGTGTAAAACCGAAGATTGACTTGCGGTGCCTGAACAAGTTGGGAGCGATAGAGGACGGTAACCGGTCAGTGGCCACCATTCGGGCCAGACCATTTGTGGATGTCAGCATGGCATCGACTGGAACAGCGCCCGAACCCGGAGACTCCCGGGATTTCCCGCCCTTATCGATTGGAACGATCCCCAGTGGCTCGGGTCGAGCTGAGATTTTCTGAAGCGGCCCATTTTGCCTGGTTCGTTGTTGTGGTGCTCTTCTCCCAGAGTCGCATGTGTCAGCACCGGTGCATTTCGGTCGTATTTTGCTGCAGACGCCTTGACTGGCTTCAGCGAGCCTATTGACAGCGCCCCACAGCCGGGGCCATTGACGCCCTATTGTCAACGCAATTTGCCCGCACAAGCCGCAAGGCTGGGTCCACAACCCGAAAGTTCGACTGGAAGGCCGCCTACCCTGGCGGACGCACCCCGCGAAGCATGCCCCTGGAGCCGATCCCAGCCTCGTTGGATCACCCCTCCCATTCCGATCACACCCAAGTCATCCCATTCACCATTTGGCAGTGTTCGCGCCCGAAAAAGCGCGCCTGGATCCACGGATCTGTGGTTCCACCGGCGCCAGGGAGCCGAGCCCTGCCCAGAAAGGATTGTATTGGCTTGTGACCAACAGAAATCGAAAACCAAGCACAGCAAAACAGAGCAGCAAACGCCGCTGGTACAAAGCGGACCTGCACCTGCACACCCCCGCCTCCAGCGACTACGAACAGCCGGACGTGACCTACCTGGACATCGTCCGCAAGGCCGCGGAGAAAGAGGTGGACATCATCGCCATCACGGACCACAACACCGTGGCCGGGGTGGCGGCCATCCGCCAGGAGATCGAGTGGCTGACCCGCCTGGAGTCCGAGGGGCGCCTGCGGGAGGAGGAGAAGGAGCGACTGGAGGAGTGGCGACGCCTAGCCAACAAGGTCCTGGTCCTGCCCGGCTTTGAGTTCACCGCCACCTTCGGCTTCCACATCCTGGGGATCTTCCCGCCGGAGACCTCCGTGCGGGAGCTGGAGCACATCCTCCTCAGCCTGCACGTGCCGCCGGAGAAGCTGGACGAGGGCAGCACGGAGACCGGGGCCAGCACGGACGTGCTCACCGCCTACCGGGTGATCCGAGAGGCCGGGGGCATCCCCATCGCGGCCCATGCCAACAGCACCCATGGGGTGGCCATGCGCAACTTCCCCTTTGGCGGCCAGACCAAGATCGCCTACACCCAAGACCCGAACCTGATGGCCCTGGAGGTCACGGACATGGAGAGCCGGAGCCGTCACTCCACCTGCCGCTTTTTCAACGGCTCCAAACCCGAATACCCCCGTCGCATGCACTGCATCCAGAGCAGCGACGCCCACCGGCTGGTGGCGAATCCCAAGAACCCCAAGCGGCTGGGGGTGGGGGATCGGGTCACCGAGATGCTCCTGGACGAACCCTCCTTCCAGGCCATCTACAACCTCTTCCTGAGCAAGCAGTTCGACCGCATCCGCCCCTACCGGCCCAAGGACAAGCCGGTGGATCACCTGGCCATGGCCCGAGCCGAGGGCCCCAACGCGGTTCAGAGCTTCCACGAGTCGGCCAGCCGCCGGGGCGGACGCCTGGGAGCCATTTTGGCGGATGTCTGCGCCTTCGCCAACACGGATGGCGGCACCATCTACGTGGGGGCCAGCGCCCGCAAGGGCCGGCCCAAGGGGCTGGCCAATCCCAAGCAGGTGGAGCAGGAGATCCTCCAGGGCATCGCGGAGCGGCTCACCCCGCCCCTGGAGGTGAAGACGGAGATCCTGCGCAGCGAGGGGGCCAACATCCTGCGCATCACCGTGCCCGAGGGGAGCGAGAAGCCCTACTGCCTGGACGGCTCCAAGTTCTACGTGCGCAACGACGCGGAGACGGACCTGGCCGTCCGGGATGAGATCGTGGCCCTGGTGCTGGAGTCCGTGGGCAAGGAGAGGGCCAAGACGGCGGTCAAAGCCCCTACCACCGAGGCTCCTGCCGGCAACGGCAAGAGCGGTCGCCGGCGCCGGCGCCGCCGCTCCAGCCGCAGCAGCGGTGGCAGCAGCGAGGGCCAGGAGAGCCGGAAGGCCCAACCCCAGCAGGCCCAGAGCCCATCCAAAAGCCAGCCTCAGGAGTCCCAGGAAAACCAAGAAGCCCGGGAAGATCCCTTCTACCTACCCCAGATCGGCGTGGAGATCGTGAATACGGAGAAGCGCAACGGGGTGAACTACTACGCCATCCGGGACCTGCGCAACGGCCGGGTGGTCACCAACGTCACCCGGCAGAGCGCCCGCAAGCTCTGGAACTACGCCATCGCCCAGACCGAGGACAACCCGGTCGCCCCGGACAAGGTCCAGTGGAAGGGCGATGTGGGCCTGGTGCGGGTGGAAAAGCGGGCCGGCAAGGTGCGCTACGACCTGGCCCTGAAAGAGGGGAAGAATATCCGGGTGTTCTACGGCGTCACCGAGGACGGCATGGAAGGCCCCTGGGCCCAGTTTGTGAAGAAGGGCGAGGCGGCCTAGGGATCGGCCCGCTCGTCCCCCATGCCACAACGAAGGGCACGGCGCTTGCCGTGCCCTTTTCGCCGCCGGTTCCCTGCCTGGATCCTTGCCCTGGGATTTCTCCCGCCCCCTACCACAAGTAGATGACCACCACCACAGAGAGCATCCAGAGCAGGATGGAGCCCAGCAGCGGCTTGTCCTCCAGGACCAGCTCGTCCGGTGCGCCGCCCATCTTGCGCACGTGGATCAGGTAGAGATAGCGCACGATCCCGTAGAAAACGAAGGGCACGGTGATCAGCATCTGGCTGCCCCCGGCCAGGGAGGTCTCGGCCTCGAAGGTGTAGAGGGTGTAGGCGATGAGGACGCTGGTGGTCACCAGGCCGATGATCTGGTCCAGGAAGGGCAAGGTGTAGTGGTCCAGGCTGGTGCGATGGTTGGAAGCGTCCTGGGCCAGGAGGGCGATCTCGTGGCGGCGCTTGCCGAAGCCCAGGAAGAGGGCCAGCAGGCTCACGCAGACGTAGAGCCAGGGGCTGAAGTTGTGGACGTGGATCACGGCCACGCCCGCGGCCACCCGCAGCAGAAAGCCCAGGGCGATCACCATCACGTCGATGATGACCAGATCCTTCAGGTAGAAACTGTAGGCCACGTTCTGGAGCAGGTAGGTCACCAGGATCACCCCGGCCCAGACGTTCAGCGGCAGGATCATGGCCACACTGGCCAGGGCCAGCACCCCGGCCATGATCCCGGCGAAGCGAGGGCTGAGCTGTCCGCTGGGCAGGGGGCGCAGGCGCTTGCTGGGGTGCTGACAGTCCTTCTCGATGTCCACCAGGTCGTTGAGCAGGTAGACGCTGCTGGCAGCCAGGCAGAAGGCCACGAAGGCCACCAGGGATTGGAGCAACAGGGGGAGCTGAAAGAGCTTGCCGTCGAAGACCAGGGGGGCCAGGACGAAGCTGTTCTTCGTCCACTGTTTGGGCCGCATGGTGCGGATCAGGCCCACCAGGTTGGTCCGAAGGGACGGGGCCGCCCTGGGAGAGGGCTCTACCGCCACTGGTTCTTGCGCCGATTTGTCGAGCATGGATGATTCGTCGAGCATGGGTTCACCGAGTTGGGGGTATCGGGAATGGGCCACATCAGCCACCCACAGAAAAACGTAGGGGCCGGGCAGCAGGTTCCTCAAATCATACTGCACGGTCCGGGCGCCGTCAAAATGGCCGCGGGAACAGGACATCCCGGGGACAGAGGCCGCCATGTCCGCTGACCGAGCCCGCCGCGCCCGCAAGACACGCCTGGACCGCCTCCTGGTGGAGCGGGGCCTGGCCCCCAGCCGGGAGCAGGCCCGACGCCTGATCATGGCCGGGGAGGTGCAGGTCGGCGGGCGGGTGGTGGACAAACCGGGCCGCCTGGTCCCGGAGGACGCTCCGGTGGAGGTGCGCCGCCAGCCCCGCTACGTGAGCCGGGGTGGGCTCAAGCTGGAAGCCGCCCTGGATCGATTTGGCCTGGATGTCTCGGGCAAGGTGGTGGTGGACGTGGGAGCCAGCACCGGGGGCTTCACCGACTGCCTGCTGCAGCGGGGCGCGGCCAAGGTCTACGCGGTGGATGTGGGCTACGGCCAGCTGGCCTGGAAGCTGCGCCAGGATCCCCGGGTGATCCCCCTGGAGCGGACCAACATCCGCTACCTGGAGGCCCTGCCCGGCGGCGAGCTGGCAGACCTGGCGGTGATCGACGCCAGCTTCATCGGCCTGCGCCTGGTCCTGCCCGCCACCCTGCGCCTGCTCAAGCCCGATGGCCAGGTCATCGCCCTGGTCAAGCCCCAGTTCGAGGCCGGCCGCCAGGACGTGGGCAAGGGCGGCGTGGTCCGGGACCCTCAGGTCCACCGCCGGGTCCTGGAAGAGGTGGCCGCCCTGGCCCAGGAGCTGGGTCTGACCGTGGCCGGCCTCACCGTCTCCCCCGCGCCCGGCCCGGCCGGCAACGTGGAGTTCCTCATCTGGCTCACCCAGGATCCCGGCCAGGCCATCCCCCTGGAGCCGGCCATCCGCCAGGCGGTGGCGGAGGCCCAGAAGCTGAGGAAAAAGTGACTGGCCCGGGAGAGGCCGGTCCACCCCGCCGCCCCGGGCATCCTCGCCAGGTTGCCCCCTCAGCCGCCCCGGGAC
>WGCB01000553.1 GCA_015494005.1 Caldilineaceae bacterium | reverse complement strand
GGCCACGGCCTGGTGCCAGAAGACCCGTTCCCGAGGGCAGTTCCAGTACTTGAAGACCTGTTTCCATAGGTCGTCATTGTCCGTGCGGGCTCGACCCTCCCACCATGCCGGGTTGCGCAGGCCGTCCGGGGCGTCTACAAAGGCCTGGAACTGGCGATAGGTGACCGGGTAGCGGGCCATCCAGAAGGTGGGTTCCCTGCGCCGCTCCCCCTCCTCGCCATAGATGAACTCCCCCGCGGGGATTTCCACCCAATCGATATCCGGCAGGCCGTCCGGCCGCAAGCCCACGCCGGGCCGGGGGTCCCCCAACTGGCTCAGGGTCCGGCCCGCAGCGGCTTGCAGCTCAGGGGGCGCTCCCTCGTGTAGCGTCATAAGCACAATCAACCGGGCCGGCACGGTCTCCTGCACGCGCCTGGCCCGGCGGGTTTCGCTGGCCTGGCCGGCCCATTCCGGCCCCCGCAGCGACGTGTACGCCTCGCCCAGAAGCAAGGCCCGGCTCCACTCTCGAGCCAGCGCCTCCTCCTCGGGCATGAGTTCATCGAAGACCGCCAGCGCGTTGTCGTAGTCCCCTCGCACCGACACCTGGTAGCCCAGGGCCAGAAAGACGGCCTCTCGCCACTGCTCCTGGTCGATCTTCTCCCGAAACTTTCCCACGAAGTCGCTCCCTGTGGCCAGCCAGCGGGCGGCCAGGTACTCCTGGAAGGTGCGATGGGTGAAGCGGTAGACCTGGCCCTGCTCCACGGCGATGATCAGGCCAGATCGGTCGTCGATCAGCTCCAGCACCCGCACCGCCCAGGCCGCCTTCTCCGCTGCGTCCCCGGGATGGATCTGCTCCAGGGCCTCTCGCAGGGCCGAATGGGGAATGTCCACCGTGTCTCGGCTGCCCTGGCTGCCGTGGACGCTGTAGGCCAGCCGGTTCAAGGCCCGTTCCAGGCTCACCGGCTTGACCCGCCCTGCCAGGAGCAGGCTCTGCAGGCGGGTGCTCTGCCCCTGGTCGTCCAGCTTCTCCCGCTCCCATTCCCAGAGCAACTTGGCCACAAAGCGCTCGTAGAGTTCCGCCCGGCTGTCGGGCAGGGGCGCGTCGTAGTTCACCCGGGCCATCATGGTCAGGAGCAGGGGCGTGCCCGCCATGTCGCCCAGCTCGGGCCGTCGCTCATCGAAGATGGCGCCCAGCAGGCGTTGGGCGGCCCGCTCTCCACTCTCCGGCTGGTAGTAGCCCGCCCACGCCAGCTCCCGGTGCCAGCGCTTCACAAAGGCCCGGATGGCTTCCGGGCTCAGGGGCGCCAGCTCTGCCTCGGGCAAGGGCAGCCGGTAGTGCTCCCGCTCCCGGTAGGGGCGCACCCGGCAGGTCACCAGCAGGGGCACGTTGGGGTAGTGGCGGCAGAAGTCCTGCACTGCGGCCAGCAGGCGCTGACGCTGGGTCGGGTCCGCCACCTCGTCCAGCCCATCCAGGAGCAGGAGCACGCTGGGCGGGTCGGCGTTGATGCGTCCCAGCAGGTGCGTTTTCTGGACCGCGGCATCCACCTGGGCGGTCTGGCCCAACATCCGCAGACATTCGTCCAGCAGCTCGTCTGCGCAGCCCGTCGCGTCCTCGGGTAGGCGCTTGGCCCAGCTGCTCAGGGTCACCCGGATGGGCAGCAGCCAGTGCTCGAAGGCGTGCTCCAGTTTGGCCCGCCAGTCCCGTTCCTCCGGCGGCAGGCGGTCCAGTTGCGCGGCGGCCAGCACCCCGGCCAGACGGCGGGTCAGGGTGCTCTTGCCACTGCCCGGGTCGCCCAACACCACCAGCTGGGGCTGCTCCCGGATGGCTTCCAGCACGGAGACCGGTCGAATGGCCTCCCGCCAAGCCTCGGGAGCGATTCCCAAGGCCTTCCCCACCCTCTTTGGGTCCATCTGGGTCAGGATAGACCTGTCCAACCGCCCCAGAGGGTCAGGACTAGCCTGCTCTGGGCCGCGCCGGTCGAAGAGGAGGGAGCCCAGGCGGTCCCGGACCTCGCGGCCCAGGGCATCCCACAGCCGCTCCAATTTGGCCTGGCGCTCATTCGGTGGGATGCCCAGCCGGTCGCAGATGCGTTCCCAGGTCAGGGGCAGCTTGGTGTCCAGGTCCACGTAGATCTGCTGCAGGCGGGGATGGCGCTGCTGAGGCGCGTCCGGCGGCGCGTCCCCGGCCAGGGGCACTGCGTTGCACTCCGCGTAGAGGCCTTCCAGGTAGCGTTGCTCCACGGCAGCGACCTGTTCGGCCACCCGGTCGGGTGGTCCCTGGTAGATATTCGTCTCGTAGTAGTTCTCGATGAAGGTCAGATCGAAGTACTGTTCGTACTTGGGCGCGTTGCCCAGCTTCTCCAGCTCCTGGCGCAGCATGCGCTGGAAGCGGTCCCAGTCGGCCTCGGGCAGCACCGCCTGCACCACCCGTGGGGCCTCGAATGCCAGCAGCAGCGCGTCCAGCGCATCCCGCCAGGCCGGGTCGGTCTCGGCCAGGGCGGTCAGCTCCTGGGCCAGTTCCTTCTCGCTCTTGTCCTTCCAGGCCTGGATCTGGTTGGCGATCAGGTTGCCGCCGATCCCACCAACAACACCGGTCAGTGCAACCAGCACACCGTAGTCC
>WGCB01000552.1 GCA_015494005.1 Caldilineaceae bacterium | reverse complement strand
TTCCTGCCTCGGTGACGGTCAACTCGTCCCGCTTTTCTTCGCAGATGCACCCTTCTGAGGGGATTTCTTGCGCCCTTGCTTGCGCCCCTGTTTCCGGGTTGAATTCCGGGCCGGTCGGGCTGCAAAGTCAGCCTCGGCAAGCCGATGGACGGCGCTCTCCCCGTCCGGGTTGATGACCGCCAGGGTCAGCTCCTCCGCGGGGACCATGTCGTAGCAGCGCCGGTATTCCATGGGGAAACCCACCCCGATCCGGGTGGTCTCCATACGCCAGACGGTGGCCTCCATCTGCTCGCCCGTCTTTTCCCGGCGCAGGATCACCTGGGCGCCCAGGTCGAAGCCGCTGCCCTGGATGTCCAGCCGAATGGGGCAGAGCATGGAGTCCGTGTCCTCCTGCAGCTCCACCCGGGTGATGATGGGCGCACCCTCTCGCTGCACCTGGGTGATGCGCTGGAAGACCGTGTCGGCCAGGAGCGTGGCTTCGCCCAGGCCCCGGCGCACCCGATCCGTGTGGAAGCCAGGCGTGGGATTGCCGCTGTCGCTCTCGGCGATGGCCCAGGCCCCCCGCAGGAGCCGGCGCAGCTTGTCCGCGGTGGGCTGGAGCGCGGTGACGCCGTCCTTGCCCCCCTCCCGGATCAGGCGCAGGGCCTCGTCGCTGGCGAACTCCTCCACCCAGTTGAGCAGCTCGGCCACGGTCATGGGCGGCTCGTCGTCGGGGAAGGTGTAGGACTCCCCGTCGGGCAGGTCGATGGTGCGGCCGGCGAAGGCCAGGTCGATGCTCTGCCGTTCGGCCTCGTTGATGAAGACTGAATCCAGGAGGAAGCGCAGCTCCTGCACCGACTCGGCCAGGGTGTTCAGGTCCCGGTGGACCAGGACCAGCTGGGTGCCCAGGAAGACGTCCGTGCCCCGGCGGTCGAAGTAGTGCTGCTGGGCCTGCCAGGTGCTGCGCAGGGCGATGACGTAGTCGGCCAGGATGAGGAAGTTGGTCAGGTTCTGCTCCTCCTCGATGGTGTTGACCCGATCTCGCTCCAGGCCCAGGCGCCGACGCAGCCGGCCCAGCTGGCCGCCCACGCCCTCCGGATCCGTGCCGCTTGCGTCGTTGAACTCCTTGCCCAGCAGGGAGTCGAAGAAGGCGTTCACCCGCTGCACCCGAGGACCGCCCACCTGGCCGATCTCGTTGACCAGACCGGTGAGGTCCGAGGTGATGATGGCCCGGCTGGCCTCGATGTCCTCCTCGTCCGCGTTGGTGGAGAGCGGCAGGAGCTCCTCCACCAGGGGCAGGCACTGCTCCAGGGCCACCTGGGCCCGGCGGTAGAGGCTGGCCTGGGCGCCGGTCACCGCGCCCATGTCCGTCTGCACAGTGAAGGAGTGGGGCCGCCACTCCCAGCGCTTGCGCCCGTCCTCCTCCACCAGCTGGAAGGAGCTCTGGAGGGAGGACTGGAAGCCCTTGGGGTCCGTGACCCGCGGTCGCCAGCCCAGGATCTCCCGCAGCGTGTTCTGCACCGCGCTGCGCAGGGGCGTCTTGCCCTGGCTCGACCCCAGCCCGCCCGGGGCGGTCTCGGCCAGGTCCACATCGGTGAAGAGGGTGGGGTAGACTGAATTGTGGTTTGCCATGATTTCTCTCCTCATTGGTTCCGTCAAACTGCCGGCTCGTGTAGCGTGGATTTACCGGGGCGGGGTGATCTGCTGGCCGACCACCGAGTTCTGGACCAGGATCTGCTCTGGCCGAAGGCTCGACACCAGCTCCTGCCAGCAGGCCAGCAGATCCCCTCGCAGGGCGGCCAGGACCGGCTGGGCCTCCTCCAGCCCGGAGCGGACGGTCTGGGCCCAGGCCAGCCACTCCCCCTGTTCCCGTCTCCCCAGCCGCACCAGGGAGCCCAGGCGGTGGTAGGAGATCAGCTCCAGATAGCGTTGCTCCAGCTGGTTGACGTGCCCGTGACAGTGTCCCAGGGCCTGGCCGGACGGCGTCTTGGCGCCCATCTGGCCTTCCAAAAGGGCGGCCATGGCCTGCTCCAGCCAGCCCAGCATGTCGTCCAGGCCATCGCTGAAGTGGTCGGCCAGGGCCCGCTCCTGGCGCTGGGGCTTGTCCTCCACCACCGTGGTGCGCAGGTTGCCCAGGAGCTCCCGCAGCTGCAGCAGGCGCTGGTACAGGGACTGGAAGCTCGTCTCCGGTGTCATGTGGGCTCCTTGTGTGAGCAACGTGTGAGCTCGTGGGGGCCAGGCTGGGTCAGGCTGGCTCAGGCTGGCTCAGGCTGGGTCAGCGGCGTTCCAGGGCCTGGTAGAAGTGGGCGGTGATGCGTCCCGGGGGCGCCAGCCGCTGATCCAAGGCCAGCCGGGCCGCGCCCACCAGGAAGCGGGCGGGCACGATGCCCGGATCCACCCCGGCGGCGATGCGGCGAGCCGCCTCCTCGGTCATGCGCTGGTGGTTCTCGGTGAACCGGGTCACCTGGGCCAGGCTCCGCCCCCCCAGCTGGGGGTAGGGCTGGAAGCAGATGGTGTCCACCACCACCTGGTTGGCCCGGTCGAAGCTGTCCAACATGGCCCGAGGGATGGTGCTCCGCTCCGGGGCCGGGTAGAGCTGCCGCCAGAGCCGCTGGAAGCCGGCTGCCTCCTGGGAGAACCCCATGCGCCGCAGCAGCTCCAGGCTGATGAAGGTGCGCAGGTAGGGCGTGGGATGCACCCCCGCCGGGTTGAAGCCCTGGGTGGTGCGCCGGGAGCGGGCCAGCACCCCCAGCAGGGAGGCCACGATGGCCGGTCCGCCCAGGAGGAGGGCCCCCAGATCCGCCCACATCTCCTTGTGCCAGCGGGCCCAGGTGACCGCCACCGGCCTGGGCACCCCCGCCCGCTCCAGCCGTCCCAGGATGCGCCGGGGCACCTCCTGCCACAGCCCCAGGTCGCTCTGCAGGTTGTGGCTCACCTCGTGGTGGACAGCTCCCAGGGTCCAGGGGTTGATCAGGCGGTGATAGGGGAGCTGCACCACCGGGAAGGGGTTGGCCCGCTTCCCCAGCCGGGTCAGGGTGACGCCCCGCCGGTAGGTGGCCGGGGTGGAGCCGGTCTCCATGTAGGCCAGGGGTGGCGGCGCCGGGATGGAGCGGGCCGCGCCTAGCCCGGTGTAGACCGCCTGGTAGCAGTCCAGGCCGATGCGATCCGCGGCCAGGAGCCAGGGGGCGAAGGGGGTCAGGCGCTGGCCGAAGAGCTCCTGGTAGAAGTCCCAGACCTTCTCGATGGCCTTGATCTGCCGCAGGGTGCGCTGTTTGCGGCTCAGGAATCGGGGGATAGAGTCCACCCCCGCCCTGCCGCTCTCGGTCCGGGGATCCAGCTTGTCCGCGGCGGCCAGGAGGGGGCGACGCAGGCGGACGAGCAGCTGGTTGGCCGCCTGGATGTGGGCTGGGGAAGGGCTGGCCGGCCCCTTGCCGAACTCGTCCAGCCGGAAGGGCCGCAGGGCCGCCGCGCTCCGTTTGGTGTTCACCGCCTGGGCCCGGACGAACCAGGCCAGGGCCGATGGGTCACCGGCAGGCCGTCCCCGTCGCCGAGGAGGCCGTCCGGGAGGGCGAGCCCGAGCCCGCCAGGCCGCCAGGGCGCGCATCCTAGAGGCCGGCATCATGGTCCCACCACTCCTCGTCCATGGGA
>WGCB01000551.1 GCA_015494005.1 Caldilineaceae bacterium | reverse complement strand
GAGAACGTCATGTACTGGATGATTTTATTGTTGAGCCTGAGCCTGCTGGCCCTCATCGGCACCGGCATCTATCTGGAAATCCATCCCCCGGCGAGACAGCCCCACATCCGGCGCAAGTGGAAATCCGTGGTGGCGATAAACCTGCTGGTGTTCGTGGGCGCCCAGGTGGGGCTGCTGGTGCTGGGCATGCAGGATGCCATGGCGGAAACCACGGCCAGCGCCGGGGGAGGAGAGGTCAGCGTGGGCCTGGGCCTGTCTCTCATCGGCATCGGCATCCCCACGGCCCTGGCCACCATAGGCGCGGGTATTGCCGTGGGCCCCGTGGGCGCGGCCTCCCTGGCCGTGATCTCAGAGAAACCGGAACTGTTCGGCCGCACCCTCATCTACCTGGGTCTGGCCGAGGGCATCGCCATCTACGGCCTGGTGGTGACCATACTCATGCTGGGCAAGATCGGCTGACATGGATACCCTGGAACCTGTCGGGCGCACCCGCCTCATCATGATGGGCGAAGCCGCCCTGTGCAACGGCTTCTCTCTCATCGGCTTCGAAACCTGGCCGGACGCCTCGCCGGACGACCTGGAAGCCCTGCTGGAAAGGCTGCAGGAAGACGGCGAAACAGCCCTGGTGTTTCTCGATCCAAGGCTGGCGCGCTGCCACTGCAAGGCCTTGGAGCGCCTGCAGCACCATGGCGGCGGCATCCTGGTGACGGAGATTCCGCCCCTGAACGCCCCGGGCAGCTACCGCCCCCAGGTGGAGGAACTGGTAATCAGCGTGCTGGGAAAGGGAGCATTGGAACAAGATGGCTGAAGAACAGCTGGTCAGCGACCTGGAACAGGCCCTGCTGGAGCGGGCTGAAAAGCTCGCCCAGGAATACCGCGACCGCGCCCGGCGGGCCCGCCAGCACATCCTGGAAGACGCTCAGGAGCGCCTGCGCATCCGCGAGCAGAACGAGGTACTGGCCGCCCAGGCAGAGGCCGAGCGCTACTACCGGCGCCAGATCCAGGCCAGCGAGCTGCGCCTGAAGAGCGACCTGGACAAGCTGCGCTGGCGCCTCATCCAGTCAGTCCTCCAGGCGCTGCCACAGCGGCTGCAACAGTTCCGGCAGGACCCGGACAGCTACTGGCCCTTCATGAAGTCCCTGCTCAAGGGTTCGGTGGCTGCCATGGAAGACGACGATCTGGTGGTGGAGGTGAACGCCGAAGACCGGGAATATCTGCAGGCCCACTGGGAGGATTTCGTCTCGGGCCTGGACGCAGACAGGAAGATTCGCCTGGCCGACACCCCTTGCCAGTGCAGCGGTGGCCTGGTGCTGCGTGACGCCGCCAACCGTGTCCGCATCGACAACAGCTTCGAGGGCCGCCTGGAGCGCCTCGACGACAGGCTGCTGCAGGTCATCACCGAGCGCCTGTTCGCCGCGGAAATCAGCCAGCGGGGCATGACGCCATGAAGAGCGGACGAATCATCGAGGTCAACGGTCCCCTGGTGCAGGCACGCCTGCCGGGCATCGCCAACGGGGAGCAGCTGCGCGTGGGCGAACTGGGCCTCACCGGCGAGGTCATCGGTCTGGACGGCGAACGCGCCCTGATACAGGTGTACGAGTCCACGGAGATGCTGCGTCCCGGTGAGGAGGTGGTTCCCCTGGGCCACCCCCTGTCCGCCGAGCTGGGCCCCGGCCTCCTCGGAGGCATCTTCGACGGGGTGCAGCGTCCCCTGCGCGCCATCATGGAAAGCGCCGGAGAGCACATTCCCCGGGGCCTGGCCCTGCCTGCCCTGGACAGGAAAAAGCACTGGGACTTCATCCCGGAAGCCAGCCTCAGAGCCGGTCAGGAAATCCGCGGCGGCATGGTGCTGGGCCGGGTACAGGAAACCGAAGCCGTGGAACACCGCATCCTGGTGCCGCCAGGCATCAAGGGCGAACTCATGGAACTGGCCGGCGCCGGCCGCTACACCCTGGAACAAACCATTGCCCGGGTGCGCACGCCGCTGAAGGGCATACAGGGCCTGAGCCTGCTGCAGCGCTGGCCGGTGCGCCAGCCCAGGCCCTATGCCCGGCGCGACGACGGCATCGCTCCCCTGCTCACCGGCCAGCGCATCCTGGACACCTTCTTTCCCCTGCTCAAGGGCGGAAAGGGCGCCATTCCCGGCCCCTTCGGCGCGGGCAAGACCATGCTGCAGCAGCAGATCGCCCGCTGGACCAACGCGGACATCGTCATCTATGTGGGCTGCGGCGAGCGCGGCAACGAACTGGTGGACATTCTCGAATCCTTCCCCGAACTCACCGACCCCTACAGCGGTCGCTCCCTCATGGAACGCACCCTGCTGGTGGCCAACACCTCCAACATGCCCGTGGTGGCGCGGGAGGCCTCCATCTATCTGGGGGTAACCCTGGCGGAGTACTACCGTGACCAGGGCCATGACGTGGTGATGCTGGCGGACTCCACCAGCCGCTGGGCCGAAGCCCTGCGTGAAGTGGCGGGACGCCTGGGGCAGATGCCCGTGGAGGAAGGCTATCCCGCCTACCTGGCCTCGCGCCTGGCGGCCTTCTACGAGCGGGCCGGGCGCGTGGACACTCTGGGCGGCGACAGCGGCTCCGTGACCCTCATCGGCGCCGTGTCACCGCCGGGGGGCGACTTCTCCGAACCTGTCACCAACCACACCAAAGACATCATCCAGACCTTCTGGGCCCTGTCCAAGTCCCTGGCGGACGCCCGCCACTATCCTTCCGTGTCCTGGACGGAGAGTTTCTCCGACGCCGTGGAGGCCGCCGCCCGATGGTGGTCCAGGGAGATCAGCCCGGCGTGGCAGGCCCGCCGCGCCCAGGCCCTGGACCTGCTCGCCCGGGCCGAGGAGCTGTCCCGCATCATCAACCTGGTGGGGGTGGAGGCCCTGTCCCCGGCCCAGCGCTGGAGCGTGGAAGCCGCCAGCCTGGTGCGCGAGGCCCTGCTGCAGCAGAGCGCCCTGGACGAGGTGGACAGCTACTGCTCGCCGCAGAAACAGTTTGCCCTGCTGGATCTGGCCATGAGCCTGTACCAGCGTGGCGGGGAACTCATCGACAACCAGGTGCCGGTCAGCGCCCTGCTGCAACTTCCCGCCCTGGCGCGCCTGCGGCGGGCCAAGAACAGCTATGGCAACGAGCAGTTGGACGCTCTGGCCCGGTTGAAGGAAGACATGCAGGACCAGCTGGACAAGCTGGCGCGGGACTACAGGGAGGGCCGCTCATGAAAGAGAAGGAATACCGCTACGCCGCCGCCGCGCGCACAGGCCTGCTGTTCCTCAAGGGCGTGCCCGGCGTGGCCTTTGGCGACCGGGTGAGCATCCGCGACCGTCACGGCCGCAAGCGCAACGGCCAGGTCATACTCAGCTCCGAAGAACTGGTCATGGTGCAGGTGCTCGAAGGCACGGACGATCTCAACCTGGACGATACCTGGGTACGCTTTCTCGACCAGCCTTTCGAGCTGGCCCTGTCACCGGATCTGCTGGGGCGGGTGTTCAACGGCATCGGCGAGCCCAGGGACGAGCGCCCGCCCATCATCTCGCGCCTGCGGCGCAATGTGAACGGCGAGCCGGTGAATCCCGTGGCCCGGGCCTATCCCCGGGAGTTCATCCAGACCGGCATCTCCGCCATCGACGGCCTGAACTCCCTGGTGCGCGGTCAGAAGCTGCCCATCTTCTCCGGTTCCGGCCTGCCCCACAACCGCCTGGTGGCGCAGATCGTGCGCCAGAGCCGGCTGCTGGGAGAGGAATCCCGTTTCGTGGTGGTGTTCGCCGCCATGGGCCTGTCCTACGCCGACGCGCGCTTCTTCCGTGAGGATTTCGAGAACAACGGCGTGCTGGGCAATGTGGCCATGTTCATCAACCTGGCGGACGACCCGCCCATAGAGCGCCTCATCCTGCCGCGCACCGCTCTCACCGCCGCCGAGTACCTGGCCTTCGACCTGGACCTGCACGTGCTGGTGGTGCTCACGGACATGACCTATTACGCCGAAGCCCTGCGCGAGGTGGCCACGGCCAAGGGCGACGTGCCCACACGCAAGGGCTATCCCGGCTATCTGTACTCGGACATGGCAGAGATCTACGAGCGCGCCGGACGGGTGCACAAGCGCCACGGCTCCATCACCATGGTGCCCGTGGTGAGCATGCCCTCCGACGACATCACCCACCCCATTCCCGATCTTACAGGCTACATCACCGAGGGCCAGATCGTGCTCTCCCGGGAGCTGAACAACCAGAATCTCTACCCGCCGGTGAACATTCCGCCGTCCCTGTCCCGGCTGATGAAGGATGGCATCGGCAAGGACGACACCCGGGAGGACCACCCGCGGGTGGCCAGCCAGCTCTATGCCGCTTATGCCCGGGCCCTGGAGGTGCGTAACCTGGCCTCCATCATCGGCCGCGACGAACTGCCGGACCTGGACCGGCGCTACCTGGATTTCGCCGACCAGTTCGAACAGCGCTTCCTGGCTCAGGGACCGGACGAGGACCGCTCCGTGATCCAGACCCTGAACATCGCCTGGGAACTGCTCTCCCTGCTGCCCGGTGAGGTGCTGTCCCGGGTGAGCGAGACGGACCTGGCCCGCTACCATGACTGGGAGGGGGGCAAATGACCGAGCGCCTGCCCATTCCCCCCACGCGCAATGCCCGGCTGCAGCTGCAGCGCCAGCTGGATTTCCTGGTCGGCGGCCACGACCTGCTGGAACGCAAACGTGAACTCCTCACCCGCATGGTGCGGGAACAGCTGGCCGCCTACCGCAAGCTGCGCGCCGAGGCCGCTCTGCTGGTGGACCGCGCCTACTACTGGCTGAGCATCACCCAGATGCGCATGGGCGAACGCATGCTGCAGCAGGCCGGTCTGGGCCTGAAGCCGGCCCTGAAGGTGAAGATACGGCCGCGCAGCAACCTGGGGGTGGAATACCCGGCAGTGCAGGCAGCGCAGAACCCCCTGGAGCCCGTGAGTCTCATGTGGACGGACGCGGGCTTCGACAAGGTACGGGAATATCTCACGGAAATGGCCGTGGTGCTCGCCCGCCTGGGAGAAGCGGAGATTACCCTGAGGCGCATGCTCAACGAGCAGCGCAAGACCCAAAAGCGGGTCAACGCCCTGAAATACAACATCATTCCCCGCTACGAGGAAACCATCCGCTTCATCGGGGAAAGCCTGGAGGAGGAAGAGCGCAACAGCCTGTTCCAGGTGAAACTGCTGCAGGCAAAACCCTGAATGATGCTATCATGTGCGCCTGAAGTTTTTTCAACGAATCCAAGGAGTTCAAACCATGAAACTGTCTTCCATCCTCGTCGCGACCATCCTGGCGTTTTCCCTGCTGGCACTGCAAGGCTGCGGAGGCGGCGGTGCCAAGGTCAACTCCACCGTCACCACCACGACCATGGGACAGGAACTGCAGGACCTGGAAGAAACCTACAAGAAAGGCCTCCTGACCGAGGATGAGTACAAGCAGGCACGCAAGGCCATTCTCAAGCGTTACCAGTAAGCACCTGGCGCGCCCCCTCACCCCAACCCTCTCCTCTCCCCCTCGGGGGAGAGGAGACTTTGCCATGATCCAGGATGAGGGCTGTGGACTCGCCCACCCCCTATGAATGTCAGCTGGCCTCCACGGGAAGTGCGCAAACATCCGCGGCCTCCTCCAGGGCATCCCTGTCCAGCAGCCGCACCTTGCTGCCTTTTATCTCCAGAATTTGTTTCGATTTCAGACTCTTGATGATTCGCGAAAAGGTCTCGGGCTTCACGGAAATACGTGAGGCGATGACATGCTTGGGGATATCCAGCTCAAAATCGTCCCGATGT
>WGCB01000550.1 GCA_015494005.1 Caldilineaceae bacterium | reverse complement strand
GCCCTTGACCGCCACCTGGTCCGTGGCGCCCACGGTCACCGTGACCATCACCACCCCCTTCGCCTTCGCCCAGGATGGCCGCTGGGATGACTTCCTCTCCCAGTGGTACACGAACACCACGCCCACTTTGGGGGCCTGGTGCCAGTACATCCCTCCGGCCCGCACGGTCAGTGCCAGCACGGAGCCCCTCACCCTGACTCTGGCCGCGGCCAGCCCAGACGAGAAGGCCGTCCAGCTGCAGTGGGAGCCCTCCACGGACGAGGAGGCCGTGGAGCAGTGGGTCTACGTGCGCCGGCCCTTCGACATCCAGTGGACGCTCTGGGACACCCTGCCCGTGAGCCAGACCGAGTACGTGCAGACGGATCTGCTCTCGGGGATGTACCAGTACGGCGTGGGCGTGGTGGACGAGGAGGGCAACCTCCTGGCCCGCTCGGAGGTCATGACCTGGACCGTGCCGACCCGGATCTTCCTGCCCGTGGTGGTCCGGTGACCGCGCCGTGGAAAGAGCGGAAAAAGCACAAGGCGGTGAGATGGGAGAGCGGAGCTCCACGCTTCCGCTCTCCGGTTTCCAGTCCCCAATCTTCCGATCTCTCCTCCTTCGCCTTGATCCTGCTAGTGCCTTGTCACGCCTGAAATGATGGGTAAGTTTGTAGTAACCGCTTCAGCGGTAGCACGGCTAAAGTCGTTACTACAAACCCATCAGCAGCACGGCTAAAGCCGTTACTACAAACCCATCAAAATATGCTTGACGAGCACTAGATCCAATCAAACCGATTCTCCATTTCCTCACTTTGAGCCGTTTCGCGCCGTTTTCCTCCTGCATTTCCCAGCTGCTCTTGCTTGGAACCGGTACACTGGCCCCGAGCTGTTGAATTGTGCAGCCCGAATTCGTTCAAGAAGGAGTGTCTTCCGTGAGTCCACCCCAACCTTTCATTCGACAACGTCCCCTCTCCCTTTTCTTTCCAAGCAAGGAGCCACCCATGACCCGATCACTTCGATTTCGAACATCCCGCACGCGGACGCGCCATCTCCTCTCCCTGGTCCTCCTGGCCGGGATGCTGCTGGGCCTGGTCCCCGCGGGTGGGGCTGCCCAGGCGGCAGAGCCGGTGGCCCCTGCCACGCCGGCCGCGACCTACACAGTCGTCCTCGGCGCGGACGCGGACGCCTACGTGGACGCGAACACCCCGTCCGCCAACTACGGCACCCTGGACCTGCAGGCTGGATCGAACAAACGCACGTTCGTCAAGTTCAATCTGACCGGGCTGCCGGCCAATGCCACCATCCAGAACGCGGTTCTGCGCCTGCGTTCCCTGACCGGCGCCGGGACCTACACCACCACCGTCACCGTGGGCCGAGTGAACGCCAACTGGACCGAGACCACCATCACCTGGGACAACAAGCCCGGCGTCACCCCCAGCAACGTGAGCACGGACGTGGACTACCCCGGTGGCCAGTGGGAGAACTGGCCGGTGACCTCTCTGGTCCAGGCCTGGTACGACGGCTCTCAGCCCAACTATGGCTTCGCCCTGGCTGGGGCCAGCGGTCAACAGGATGCCTACTTCTCCTCCAAGGAGACGGGCTTTTCCCCCAGGCTGGTGGTCCAGTTCACCCTGCCGCCGGGCGATGACCCGGACCAGCCTGTGCCCCCGGGCAATCCCTTCTCGGACCTGGGGGACGCGCCGGATAGCAGCAACAACCACGGCCAGAACAACACCGCTTACCCTGGTGTGCTGGGCCGTTTCCCCACCGTCTACCAGAACACCCCGGCCAACCAGCCGGCTGGCCCTCGCCATGTCAACGCCAGCATGGAGGCCATCCTGGGCAATGCCATCACCCGGGAACAGGGCGCGGACGACGGCGCGGACGCGGACGGCATCAACAACATCCTGCGGGACCCGCCTTCGGGCAGCGGTGGCGTGACGGACACCGCCAACCACGACCGGGGGGACGACGGCTGGCGCAATCCCGACGTGCCCATCCAGGACTGCCGACGCACGGACCTGGTGGTGACCATCCGCAAGGCGGCCAGCGCTCAGCAGGACCGGATGTACCTGAACGTCTGGTTCGACGGCAACCGGGACGGGGACTGGGAGGACACAGGCGTCTGCCAGTCCGACAGCGGCCAGCAGGCCCGCTCCTACGAGTGGATCGTCCAGGACCACGCGGTGGACCTGAGCGCCATCCCCGCGGGGAGCAGCCAGACCATCACCGTGACCACCCTGCTGGTCTACAACCCCGCGGACGAGGACCCCGCGACCCGGGGCAAGGCCCACTGGGTGCGCTTCACCCTGAGCGACACCCCCGCGCCCCGCAATCCCGCCACCAACCTGGCCGATGGTCGGGGTCCCAACCCCAACGACACGCCCTCGGCCTATGCCTTCGGCGAGACCGAGGATGGGGTCTACAAGCTCAGCCCGCCACAGGATCCGGGCAACGGTGAGCTCATCCTGCAGAAACACGTGACGACCCAATCCACACCTGTGGCCTATGCCGACATGGTTACCTACAAGATCCGCCTGAAGAACACCAAGAACCGCACGGTTCGCGCCGAGCTGCGGGATATACTGGACTATCCTCTGCATGTGATACCCCATCTTGCCAACAGCACGCCTGTCCTGGTGGAGGTGAAAGAACTCTCTCCTGGTGTCAGTCCCTTGAATGCCCGGCTCGAGTACCGACGGGGCAGTGGGCCTTTGATCGTCAAGCGAGCCGTCCGTTGGAAGGGCACCCTGGCCCCGGACGCGGAGGTGGAGCTCTCCTTCGATGTCCATGTGCATCCGCTCTGCTCGGCGGACCAAAACACCGTGACCATCACCAACACGGTCAGTCTGCACAAGGCCGACGGCACGAAAATGGACGAAAAATCGGTGGACTTCCAGGCGGCCTGTTCTGGCTACAGCCTGGGCGACATTGAGGTGGGCCAAGAGGTGGTGACAGACGATGCTCCGCCCAGTGCCGGCCCCAACGGCGACGTGGCGCCCAACCGGCCCCTTCGCCACAACACCACTTTCACCAACCAGGCCATCCAGCCCGTGATCCTGGGCTTCCGGGTGGAGATCGAGGGCGTCAATGCCGCTTCCGCCTCCGCGGAGGCGATGGCCGCCACTCCCATGATTCTGCGCACGGATCGAGTCACCCTGGAGCCAGGGCAGACCTACACGGTGGAAACGCCCCTGGATCTGCTGGGCATGCTGGAAGGCAGCGCGCTGGCCGGGAGCATCCCGGATGACCCCAGCCAGGAAATGGCCTTCACCAGCCGAGTGCGCTACGCCCTGCTGGCTGACGATGACGCCGCCTTCCGGCCAGAGGTGCTGGCCCCGGAGCAGATGGGCCAGCACGAGCTGCCCTTCAAGGTTCGCCCCTGGGACCTGGGCGATGCGCCGGACAGCAGCAACCACTTCGCCGCGGCCATGACCGCCTACCCCGGCGTGCCGGCCAACTTCCCCACGGTCTTTGACCCGGCCACGGGCGCCCCTCCGGGTCCCCGCCACGCCCGGCCCCGGCCCTTCCACCTGGGCAAACGGGTGGAGTTCGAGCCGGACGCGGACCTGGGCGCCGCGCCCCGCAACATCGTCCCGTCGTCCAACCTGGCCAACCGGGATCGCTACGACGACGGCGTGAACCTGGGCAGTCTCAGCTTCCAGGACTGCCAGAGAACCACCCTCCAGGTGCGGGTCTTCATCAGCGCTGGGGCCCAGGCTGCTCTCCTGGCCAAGGGCTTCCAGCAGGCGTACATCAACAGCTGGCTGGACAGCAACCGGGATGGCGACTGGGCGGACGTGGCCCAATGCGCCAACGGCCCCGCACCGGAACACATCGTCATCGACCATCCGGTGGACATCGCCAGCCTCACCCCCGGCCTGAACACCATCACCGTGACCACCACCGGCCCGGTGCGCTGGTCGCCGGAGACGACGGACAAACCGGTCTGGCTGCGGGTCACCCTCAGCGAGGAGAAGTCGGTGAAGATGCCCGGCAAGAGCTACGGCGACGGCCGCGGCCCGGCTACCGGCTACCGCACCGGCGAGACGGAAGACTACCTGTGGCGACCCAAGGGCCAGGGCGGGGAGCCCGTCGTGGACCTGGACGTGCACTGGGAGCCCCTGCCCGTGGATCCCCCGGCCAAGCCGGCCCGCAAGGTCAGCCTGCGCATCCACTACCGCAACGAGGGCTCCGATCCGCTGGTGGATAGCCGCATCGTCCTCACCCTGCCCACCGTCCTGCAGAACGCCACCCTGTTGGGCGCGGTCAGCGTCCCCGACCTGGGCACGCTGGACACGACCTCACCCATCGAAGTGGCTCTGGGCACCCTGGCCCCAGGCCAGCAGGGGAGCATCGTCTACTCCTGGAAGGTGGAGAAGGGAAGCGCTGTGGGCAGCGCGGCTGTGAACTACGAGGAGATCCAGTGGACGGTTCGTCTGGAGGGCAAGAACCCCAACGGCGCCCTGATGCAGAACGCGCGCAATGCCACCCTGGGCGTGGACAAAGCCACCCCCATCATCCTGGGCTTCAGCCCGACAGGTGGCGCCGGGGCTGCCCCCAACGCCACCACGTCTCAGAACACCCTGGATGTGAAGGGCACGGCGGAGCCCAACTCCACCCTGATCCTCCTGGTGGATGGACCGGGGAGCGGCACAAACCGCAGCATCCAGCAGCAGATCACCGTGCCTGTGGGCCCGGACGGGAGCTGGAGCCAGAATCTCACCGCCCAGATCGATGGTCTCTACCAGGTGCGGGCGGTGTACAGTGACCAGGTGCCCGGCGGCGCGGTGCAGGGAGCAGGCGCATCCTTCTTCCAGCTACAGAACGCTGTGCAGATGGAATCCAGAAAGTTCAAGCTGGACTCCTCCCTGCCTGTGGACCCCCTGACCATACGCTTCAGCAACGCCCAGGGCCGAAGCTACTCGCCGGACACCCTGGGCTGGACGGAGGGAGACGTTCGCTTCCCGCCCCTGCGCAGCGGCCAGGTCTTCTCCATCACCGTGCAGCAGACGTCGGGCAAGGCGAACACGAAATTGCGCCTGGATCTCCAGGCCCCCTTCGACTCCCGCTTCTTCGAGGACCTGGGCAAAGGGACCCTGGGCTGGTGGTCCTGCCTGACCTGCACCCGCCGTCGGAACGGCGCAGCCGTGGTCAGTGTGCCCTACGCCCTGGTGACCCTGGACAACGGCGCGGAGACGGAGCAGAGCGGCTCCTTCGCCCTCACCGACCTGGGCCGGATCACCGACGCGGCCACCGGCCAGCCCATCAGCGGGGCCACGGTGCGCCTGCTGCTCCAGACCCCGGTCTCGGACACCATCGGCAGCGCTGCCGCCTACGTCCCATGGACGAGCGGGAGTGGCCAGTCCAATCCCCAGACCACGGGCGCGGACGGCGGCTACCTCTTCGTGCCCCCCGCTGGGACCTACCGGGTGCAGGTCAGCGCGGCGGGCTATCAGAGCTACACCAGCGACGACATCCAGGTGACCCAGGGAGACCCGGTGGCCCTGGACGTGGCCCTGACCCCCAGTGTGGCCGGGGGAGCGGACGTAGTGGTGGAGCTGGGGCCGGGCGGCTTCGAGCCCAGCTTCCTCACCGTGGCCCCGGGGAGCACTGTCCGCTGGGTGAACGTGGACGTGGTGGCCCACTCGGTGGTGGGCAGTTCTTCCACCCGGGCGGCCGGCAGCTTCGACAGCGGCCTGCTCAGCCCAGGGGAGAGCTACACCCTCACCCTGAGCCAGGCCGGCAGCTACACCCTGAGCGACGCAGGGGATCCCTTCAGCCAGGGTCAACTGGTGGTGGATCCCGAGGCGTCCGGGACCATGCGCATCTTCCTGCCGGTGGTAGTGCGCTAGAGAAGATGTGGATGTGAAGCACGAAGGATAGAACGAGGCGGCGATCTTCCAAGAGGGTCGCCGCCTCGTTGCGTGGACTGCCGGACTTTGTCACCCCAGTGCCCCCTTTGACGTTCTCCCCAGGCCAGGGCTCCGAGAGGCATCCGATAGGCGCGCCGTACAATGGAGCCACACATTCAGAGCCACAGTGCCGTCCTGTGAGGGAGCTCGCGCCGCGGCGACGCCGTCATCGCGGCCCGCTGCCCACTGGAGTTCGCTGCACATGGAAACAAGGAGGAAACAGACCATGTCCAATCGAACTGGCCATCGATCCCAGCGCCTGGGACGGCTGCTTCCGAGCGCCGCCCTCGTGATCCTGCTCCTGCTGGGCCTGCGCGCCACCCTGGCCCTGGCCGGGCCGGCAGCCGCCATCTGGTACGTGGACGGGGCCACCGGCAGCGACAGCAACGACTGCCAGAGCCCAGCCACGGCCTGCGCCACGGTGTCCGCTGCCGTGGCCAAGGCCAACCCCGGGGACACGGTCCAGATCGCGGCCGGGATCTACGACGAGAACCTGGATCTGCAGGACATCACCCTGGTGGGTGCAGGCATGGAAACCACCATTCTGGATGGCGGCCAGCGGGCCCGGGTGATCACCGGCACCCAGGCCGTCACCCTGACCGACCTGACCGTGCGCAACGGCCAGGTCACCGGCAATGACAAGGGCGGGGGCATCTTCAACTACGGCGAGATGACCCTGCAGCGGGTGCGGGTGATGAGCAACACCACCGAGTCCTCGGGTGGCGGTGTGTACAACAGCAATCGCCTGGTCCTTCAGGAGAGCCAGATCCTCAGCAACACAGCAGGCTCTGGCGGCGGCGGAGTCTACAACTT
>WGCB01000549.1 GCA_015494005.1 Caldilineaceae bacterium | reverse complement strand
GGGCCCGATCCATCCAGGGTGCACGCAAAAGTTGTCAGGGAATTCCAGTGCCCAGGGAGAAGCTCTCCAGCGTTCGTGCTCTGATAGCCATATCTCTGACAACTCTTACTTGCACCCATCCATCCAAAAAGCGGCCAGGTTCCAGGACCTGACCGCTTGGGATGCCTGCGCCGCCTGCCGTCTGCTACCGAGGCATGGAGGGGATGGGCACGTCCGGCCCTTCCCCCAGCTTTTCCTGGGTGCGGAGGCGAGGCCGGCTCTTGGTTCGGCTGCGGGCCATGCCCGGCTGGCGGCCCTGGACCGAGTTGCGGCCCCGGAGGCGCTGGCGCAGTCGGCTCACCCGGGTGCGGATCCACGACTGCCGGGTGAGCAGGAGCACGGCCAGGAAGACGCCCCAGGCCACGGGCTGGCGGATGTCCGACTTCACCAGCCAGACGTAGTGGAGCACGGCCAGGGCCGCCGCCAGGTAGGCCCCCCGGTGGAGGGTTTTCCAGCGTTTCCCCAGGCGCTTCATCCAGCCCCGGGTGGAGGTGACGGCCAGGGGGACCAGGATGAGGAAGGCGGCGAAGCCCACCAGGGCGTAGCGCTTCTCGAAGATGGCCTCCTGCAGGAGCAGGGGATCGAAGCCGTAGTCCAGCCCCACGAAGACCAGCAGGTGCAGGCTCACGTAGAGGAAGGCGTAGAGCCCCAGGAGCTTGCGGATGGCCAGGGCCTGGCGGAAGCCGAACAGCGTGTTGGCCGGGGTGCAGGCCAGGGAGAGGATCAGCAGCACCAGGGCCGGTTTGCCCGTGCGGAAGGTGATGTCCTGGATGGGGTTCACCGAGAGGTTGCCCCGATAGACATCCAGGAGCAGCCAGGCCAGGGGCAGCAGGGCCGCCACGTGGGTGATGCGTTTCAACCACTTGGGCGTGATCAACAGCTTGAGAAAAGTCATAGTGCGTGGCTCGTGTGTGAACTGGATGTGTGGGCGATTGCCTGACTGGAGCGCCGGGATCTCATGGTGGAGGCTGGTGGCTCTAGGGGACATCTCCGGCATGGCGACTGGCCTGTAGAGCCACCCTCCGCCACTGCCCGTCTCCGTTCCCCACCGGCTCCTGACTTCCGACTCCCGACTTCCGACTCCCAACTTCTCTAGAAAAACTTACTCAGGTCCATGCCTTCGTAGAGGTGGGCCACCTGTTCCGCGTAGCCGTTGAAGGGCAAGGTCTTGCGTCGGCCGAACTCCCCGATGCGCCGCTCCGTGGCCTGGGACCAGCGGGGATGGTCCACGTCCGGGTTCACGTTGGCGTAGAAGCCGTACTCGTTGGGCGCGGCGGCCATCCACAGGGAGGTGGGCTGCTCCTCCACCAGGTCGATCTTCACGATGGCCTTGATGCTCTTGAAGCCGTACTTCCAGGGCACCACCAGACGCAGGGGACCGCCGCTCTGGGGCGGCAGGGGCTTGCCGTAGAGGCCAGTGGCCAGGAGAGTCAGATCGTGCATGGCCTCGTCCAGGCGCAGGCCCTCCACGTAGGGCCACTTGTACCAGCCGCCCTTCTGGCCGGGCAGCTTGTCCGGGTCGTAGATCGCCTCGAAGCGCACATACTTGGCCTTGGACTGGGGATCCACCTCGGCCAGGAGCTTGTGCAGGGGGAAGCCCATCCAGGGGATGACCATGGACCAGGCCTCCACGCAGCGCAGGCGGTAGATGCGCTCCTCCTCGCCGAAGAGACGGCGCAGGTCATCCACGTCGAAGGTGCGGGGGTTGTTCACCAGGCCGCCCACGGCCACGGTCCAGGGTTCCGTGGGGAAGTCCTTGGCCATGCGGGCCACCTTGCGCTTGTCCGTGGTGAACTCGAAGTAGTTGTTGTAGTTGGTGATCTCCTCGTACTTGTTCAGGGGATCCCCCAGCTCGTCCGTCTCCGCGCTGGCCTGGGCTGGCATGGCCTCCTCCGCGGATGGGGCCGGGCTCTCCTGCTCCCGGGCGGCGGGCGGGCTGCCGCAGGCGCTCAGGGCCAGCGCGCCCAGGGCGGCGGAACCGATCCCCACCATGAACTTGCGGCGGGAAAGGTAGATGTGCTCCGGTGTGATCTCGGAAGCGGGAAGGTTGTATTTCTTGCGAGTCATGGCATGCTCCTTGTGGCCGTCTGTTTCCTCGCCCATGTCTCGGGCGGCGGATGCATCTAGGGGAGTGCATTCCCACGAAGGGGTGGCGTGGTCTCTGTGCGTCTTCCAGGATACTGGCGGAATGTGAACCTCAAATTAACCAGTTCTTATCGAATTATTACAGGATGGGGCACACCGGGGTCCGCTCCAGGCCTGGCCATCGCCTCCGTTCCAGCGGAAATACCGCACAGTTCCAGGAAAAGCGACAGGGTTTCCCGGTGGCGGTTCCCGGTGGCCCTCAATTTTACCACAGGTTGGTCCGGCGTTTTCGTGATGTGGTATACTGCTTCCGGCCCTGGCACGGACCGTTCAAGCCTGATCCGCGTCGGGCTCTCGTGCAGGTTCACCCTTCGCTCCCAGACACCTAAGGCGCCAACCCGATGTTCGCCCTGCTTCACCCCGCGCTGGTTCACTTTCCCATCGCCCTGCTCATCTTCGCCAGCAGCTGCGCCCTCCTCTACCTGCATTGGCGCCCCCTGGCCACGCTGAAGACCCTCACCTGGTGGACCCTCTTTCCCGGCTGGCTGGGCCTGCTCCTGGCCATCATCAGCGGCATCCTGGCCCAGGGCGGCCTGGCCCCGGACGCCCCCTTCCGCGGCGTCCTGAACCTGCACATCACCACCGGCCTGGTCCTGGTGATCGTCTACGGCGATCTCCTCTATCGGCGCTGGCT
>WGCB01000548.1 GCA_015494005.1 Caldilineaceae bacterium | reverse complement strand
GAGGAGGAGCGAGTCACCGTGGCCGCGGGCGTACCCACCATCTGGAACGGCCTCTACCACGAGCTGCGCCAGAACCCCCGGGATATCTCCTCCATCCGGGCCCTGATCGTGGGCGGCGCGGCCATGCCCCGCTCCCTCATCGAGGAATACGAGAAGAACCTGGGCGTCAACGTGGTCCACGCCTGGGGCATGACCGAGCTCTCCCCTCTGGGATCCGTCTCCAAAC
The DNA here is from genome assembly GCA_015494005.1 of Caldilineaceae bacterium. Lineage (GTDB taxonomy): Bacteria > Chloroflexota > Anaerolineae > Caldilineales > Caldilineaceae > S144-5. The sequence continues at coordinate 2,291 of WGCB01000548.1, read as the reverse complement.
TGCTCAGCCACCACCAGGATCTGCCGGACCATGCCAAGTGGGACATCAAGGCCAAGCAGGGCTATCCGCCGGCCGGGCTGGAGATGCGCATCGTCAACGACGCCGGGGAGGAGCTGCCCTGGGACGGCGCCACCATGGGCGAGCTCCAGGTACGGGGCTTCTGGGTGGTGAGCCAGTACTTCAAGATGGAGCCCAGCCCGGAGCACTTCACCCCGGACGGCTGGTTCCGCACCGGGGACGTGGCCACCATCAGCCCGGACGGCTTCATGCAGATCACCGACCGCACCAAGGACCTGGTCAAGAGCGGCGGCGAGTGGATCTCCTCCCAGGACCTGGAGAACGCGCTCATGGCCCACCCCCAGGTGCTGGAGGCCGCGGTCATCGCCGTCCCGGACGAGCGCTGGTCCGAGCGGCCCCTGGCCTGCGTGGTGACCACGCCGGACGGCGGCGGCATCACCCCGGAAGAGCTGCGGGCCTTCCTGGCCCCCCACTTCCCCAAGTTCTGGCTGCCAGACGCCTTCGTCTTCCTGGAGAGCATCCCCAAGACCAGCGTGGGGAAGTTCGACAAGAAGGTGCTGCGCCAGCTCCACGCGGAGGGCAAGCTGGGCCAGTAGCACGCCGCCTGGTGAGAGCCAGGCGTCCATCCAGTTCAAACATCCTACAAGGAGGTAGGCATGTCGAACTCCCATCACAGCCCGTACAGCACCCGCATCGGTGACCGGGAGCTGCGGCCGGAGAGCCTGATGATGAGCTACGGCTACCGGCCCGAGCTCTCGGAAGGGGCCCTGAAGTGCCCCATCTTCCAGACGTCCACCTTCGTCTTCAACAGCGCGGAGGAGGGCAAGGCCTTCTTCGAGATCGTCTACGGTCGGCGCCAGCAGGGGCCAGGCGAAGAACTGGGGCTCATCTACAGCCGCCTGAACAACCCGGACCTGGAGATCCTGGAGGAGCGCCTGGCCCTGTGGGACGGCGCGGAGAAGTCCGCGGTCTTCGAGAGCGGCATGGCCGCCATCAGCACCACCCTGCTCACCTTCCTCCGGCCCGGGGACGTGGTGGTCCACAGCGAGCCGGTCTACGGCGGCACGGACTTCCTGCTCAAGCAGATCCTGCCCCAGTTCGGCATCCGGCCCGTGGGCTTCTCCGCCCGGGACAGCCGGAAAGCCCTGGAGCAACTCCTCCTGGACCGGGAGATCCGCCGCCACCTGGCCATGATCTACACGGAGACGCCGGCCAACCCCACCAACGACCTGGTGGACATCGCCCACTGCGCCCAGATGGCCCAGGAGCACTCCCGGCCCGACCGGCGGGTCCTGGTGGCGGTGGACAACACCTTCCTGGGGCCCCTCTGGCAACAGCCCCTGAAGCATGGCGCGGACCTGGTCCTCTACTCGGCCACCAAGTACATCGGCGGCCACAGCGACGTCATCGCCGGGGTCTGCCTGGGCTCCCAGGAGCTCATGGGCCAGGTGAAGACCATGCGCACCATCCTGGGGACCATGGCCGGGCCCTGGACGGGCTGGCTCCTCCTGCGCAGCCTGGAGACCCTGAAGCTGCGCATGGTGGCCCAGACGGAGAACGCCCGGCAGGTGGCCGACTTCCTGGCCAGCCATCCCAAGGTGGAGCGGGTCTACTACCTGGGCCACATCCAGCCGGACCACCCTCAGTACGACATCTACCGTAAGCAGTGCACCGGGCCCGGCGGCATGATCTCCGTGGACATCGTGGGGGGCGAGGCGGAGGCCTTCCGCTTCCTGAACCACCTGCGCCTCTTCCACCTGGCCGTGAGCCTGGGCAGCACCGAGTCCCTGGCCCAGCACCCGGCCACCATGACCCACTCGGACGTGGACCCGGAGGAGCGGCAGGAGATGGGCATCACCGAGAAGATGGTGCGCCTCTCCATCGGCGTGGAGGATGCCGAGGACCTGATCGCCGACCTGGAGCAGGCCCTGGCCGCGGTCTGAATCCCGCCCAGCCCTGGAGCCGTGCCAGCGGAACGAGCACCCCAGAGAAACAAGTCCAGAGAAACGAGCACGGACATGACAGAAACAGCCTCCGAGCAAGTCGGCGAGATCAGCCGCCAACGGGCCCTGGAGCTGATCCAGGGCCTGGTGGCCATCCCATCCCTCAGCGGCCAGGAGGCGGAGGCGTCGGCCTGGCTGGTGGAGCAGATGCGCCAGCTGGGCTACGACCGGGCCTTCGTGGACTCGGCCGGCAACGCGGTGGGAGAGCTGGGCCCCGAGGACGCAGCCCGCACCCTGGTCCTCCTGGGCCACATCGACACGGTCCCCGGG
>WGCB01000547.1 GCA_015494005.1 Caldilineaceae bacterium | reverse complement strand
GTTTGCAACCGCACGATTGAACGAATGCCGCTACGTGTTTTCAATTGGCGAGATGCGTCCAACCGCTGTAGGGACAGGCAGAGGTGGACATGGCGGTTCAAAACCGCCCCTACGGCTGCACCCTCAGCTCCTGTAGGTGCGGTTTGCAACCGCACGATTGAACGAATGCCGCTGCGTGTTTTCGATCGGCAAGATGCGTCCAACCGCTGTAGGGACAGGCAGAGGTGGGCAGGACGATTCAAAACCGCCCCTACGGCTGCCCTCTCAGTCCGCGACCGCGGCCGGGGATGGCGCCACCGCCGGCTCCCGGACCGGCTCCACCCGCACCGGGCAGACCTTCAGCTCCGCGGTGTGGGTGATGGGGTCATAGCCCGAGCCAGTGAGCACGTTGATGGGCGTGTCGCTGAAGGCGAAGCTGGCGAACACCGTTCCCCGAGGCGAGCGCCGGGTGGCCTTGACTCGGATCTTGATGCAGCCCCGGCGGCTGCAGAGGCGCACCCACTCCCCATCCTGGATGCCCCAGGCCGCCAGGTCCTCCGGGTGGACCTCCAGCCGCTCCTGGGGCAGGAGGTAGTCGATGCCGTCGCTGCGGCCGGTCTGGGTGCGAGTGTGGTAGGACTCCAGCCGCCGCCCGGTGGTGAGCCAGACGGGGTACTCGTCGTCGATGGTCTCCGCCGGGTCCCGGTAGTGGGTGCAGGAGAACTTGCCCCGCCCGTTGACGAAGCCGTCCTGGTGCAGGATGGGCGTGCCCGGGTGCCCCTTGTAGGGGACAGGCCAGTGGTACTTGCCCGTGGCCACCCGCTCCCAGTCCAGGCCGTGGTAGATGGGGGAGAGCTCGCACAGCTCGTTGAAGATCTGGGAGGGGTGGTCGTAGTCGAAGCCCTTCAGGCCCATGCGCTGGGCGATCTGGCTGATGATCCACCAGTCCGGCTTGGCCTCCCCAGGCGGGGGGACCGCGGCCCGCACCCGTTGCACCCGGCGCTCCGTGTTGGTGAAGACCCCGTCCACCTCCCCCCAGGCCGCGGCCGGCAGCACCACGTCCGCCAGCTGGGCCGTCTCGGTGAGGAAGATGTCCATGACCACCAGAAATTCCAGGCTGCGCAGGGCGTGCTCACAGTGCTCCCGGTTGGGGTCGGAGACCAGGGTGTTCTCCCCGTCGATGATCATGGCGTGGACCTGGTCCCCGGCCAGATCCAGGGCCTGGACCTTGGTCCAGCCCTTCTCCAGGTCCACCTTGCGGCCGTAGGCCTTCTCGAACTTGGCCTGGTTGACCGGGTCCGTCACCGGCTGGAAGCCCGGGTAGTTGTTGGGGAGGGCGCCGCTGTCCCCGGCTCCCTGGATGTTGTTCTGGCCCCGCATGGGGTTGATGCCCGTGCCCTCTCTGCCGATGTGGCCGGTCATCAGGGCCAGGTTGGCCAGGGTCTGGACATTCTCCACGCCGCAGATGTGCTCGGTGATGCCCAGGGTGTAGTAGATGGCCCCCTTGTCCGCGCTGGCGTACCAGATGGCCGCGGTCTCGATGTCCTGGGCTGGGACCTGGCAGATGCCCTCAGCCCACTGGGGCGAAAACTGCTGCACGTGCTCCTTGAAGCGCTCCCAGCCCTCCGTCCGCTCCGCGATGAAGCGCTCGTTGTAGAGCCCCTCCCGGACGATGACGTGGGCCATGGCCAGGAGCAGGGCCGCGTCCGAGCCCACCCGGATGGGCAGGTAGAGGTGGGCCATCTCGGCCAGGCGGATGCGCCGGGGATCCGCCACGATGAGCTTGGCTCCCCGAGCGATGGCCCGCTTCAGCCGGGTGGCCGCGACGGGATGGGCCTCGGTCATGTTGGTGCCGATGCAGAAGATGACGTCCGGCTTCTCCATGTCCGCCAGGGGGTTGGACATGGCGCCACGCCCGATGACTGCCGCCAGACCGGCGACGGTGGGGGCGTGTCAAGCACGGCTACAGTTGTCGATGTTGTTGGTCCCGAAGGCCACCCGGATGAGCTTCTGCATCAGGTAGTCCGCCTCGGAGGGGGTGCGGCCGGAGGCCACACCGTAGA
>WGCB01000546.1 GCA_015494005.1 Caldilineaceae bacterium | reverse complement strand
CTATTTCCCCGAAGCCGAGGGGGAAGCGGCCAGCTTCGGGGAGCGGCTCTACTGGGCCTTCGACCGCCAGCTGAAGGTGATACAGAGCCGGGCCGGCAACATGACCTCCGCCACCGGTGCCATCCACGCCATCCGCCGGGAGCTCTTCCAGCCCGTGCCGCCGGGCGTCACCGATGACTTCACCATCTCCACCCGGGCCATCGCCCAGGGCTACCGCCTGGTCTTCGAGCCGGAGGCCATCGCCTACGAGTCGGTGGCCTCGTCGGACAAGAAGGAGTTCCGTCGCAAGCAGCGGATCATGGTGCGCGGCCTGCGGGGTGTGTGGACTGTCCGGGAGCTGCTCAATCCCTGGCGGCATGGCTTCTACTCCCTGCAGCTCTTCACCCACAAGGTGCTGCGCCGGGGGATCGCCTGGCTGCTCATCCCGCTGTTCGCGGCTTCCTTGGCCCTCTACGGACGTGCACCCATCTACACCTGGGCCGCGCTGGGGCAGCTGGCTTTCTACGGGAGCGCACTGGCCGCCTTCGGCATCCGTCGCACCTCCCTGCGGCAGGTGAAGCTGTTCCGGCTGCTCTCCATTCCGTACTATTTCTGCCTGACGTACCTGGCCGCTCTGATGGCCTGGATCCAGTTTCTCCGTGGGAAACGAATCGACCTTTGGGATTCCACGCGCCTGAACAACGATTCCCATCCCGAAGAGTCTGTTGGCCTCTCTGTGAAGAGTTGAGCACTGCACTCAATTCTGTGCCCCGCCATCGCCACCCATGCATTGCAATTACTCGGGCATAGAGTCGGACCCACATTGCAGCGGACAGCGCTGTCCCTGGCCCACCCAGTTGGAATGGTCCAGCCTGTTCGCTGCAATTCGCATCGCAATGTCTGAGGGCGATCATGAAAACTGCCTGGAAAATTTCGTGGCCGATCCGTGGCTACTGGTTGGGGGTGAGTCGGATGAGAATCTCTGCATTGGTGTTAGTGGGAATCTTCGGTCTGTTCGGTTTTATCTTCCTGGATGCTCAGTCCGTGATGCTGCAACCGAGGCGGGTCTTCGCCACGGTGGAAACGGAGCCGGTCCCCTCTCGCGGGGACGCGGCCGACGACATCGCCATCTGGGTCCATCCCACGGACTCGGCCCAGAGCGTGATCATCGGGACGGACAAGAAGAAGGGCCTGATCCTCTACGACCTGGCGGGCGCCACCCTGCAGACCGTGCTGGACGGAAAGATCAACAACGTGGATCTGCGCTACAACTTCCCCCTGGGGGACGAGCGGGTGGACCTGGTCCTGGGGGGCAACCGCAGCAAGAACCGGATCCTGGCCTACCGCATGGATCCGGAGAGCCGCCGATTGCGTCCGCTGCCCGGGAAGGGGATCCGGCCCAAAACCCGCATCTATGGCCTCTGCATGTACCGCAGCGCGGCCAGCGGCAAATACTACGTTTTCGTCACCTCGAAGGCGGGCATCGTGGAGCAGTGGGAGCTCCAGGGAGACCCAGAGGAGGGGATCACGGGCACGCGGGTGCGCACGCTGCGGGTGAGCTCGGCGGCGGAAGGCTGCGTGGCCGATGACGACTACGATGTCCTCTACGTGGCCGAGGAGAACCGGGGCATCTGGAAGTTTTCCGCCGAACCGGATGGGGGCGACGCGGCCACCCTGGTGGATCGAACCGGGCGCCTGGGCCGCCTCACCCCGGACGTGGAGGGCCTGACCATCTACTACGGACGCGGAGGCCGGGGATATCTCATCGCCTCCAGCCAGGGGAGCAACGAGTTCGTGATCTACCGGCGCCGGGGAGGCAACAGCTACGTGGGCACGTTCGTGATCGCCAGCGGCAACGGCATCGATAAGGTCTCCCACACGGACGGGATCGACGTGACCAACGTCCCTCTCGGGCAAGATTTCCCCTCCGGGCTGTTCGTGGCCCAGGACGATGCCAACGACGAAGGCAACCAGAACTTCAAGCTCGTCCCCTGGGAGAACATCGCCGAGGCCATGCGGCCTCCTCTGGCGGTGGACCGGCTGCCGGATCCTCGGGACGGTGCGGCCGGCCGGACCAACGTGACCATCCCAGACGAGGGTCAGGTCTTCCTGCCGGTGATCACCGTGAGCCGACCGCCTGCCAGCCGGGGCTACCTGACCACGCCGGGCGAGCTGGCGACCATCCGAGCGAAGGCGGCCCAGGGCATGGAGCCCTACGCCTCCGCGGTGGCGGACGTGCTGGAGTGGGCGGACCGGGGCTGGAACTACCGGTTGAAGAGCACCGTGAAGTGCAAAGGGGCGGACTCGCCGGGCTGGATCGACGACGAGAAGGGCATCCCCCGCCTCTACGCCAAGGCCCTGGCCTATCACCTGACCGGGGACACCGCCTACGCCGCGGAGGTGAAGGAGATCCTCCAGCGCATCATGACCGAGGTGGAGACCATTTCCCTGGACAGCCAGCAGTGCCAGCTCAACTTCGGCTGGGGAACGCCGGAGCTGGTGGCCTCCGCGGACCTGATCGAGGCTTACTGGTACGACGACACCTGCACCGGCCCCCTGAGCACCCAGTACTCGGATACCACCTTGGGTGAGGGCAACTGCAAACGGCTCTTCCAGAACTGGCTGGTGAAGAACCCCTACTACGTGGTCTCCCTGGCAGCGGAGCGCACCCAGAGCAACTGGGGAGCCGCCGCCACCACGGCCCTGGCCTATGTGGCCGACTATCTCTGGGATCGGCCGGACGTGCTGCTGGTGCGCCGCAATCCGCGGCAGGTGAACGACGGGCAGGACGTGGCCGAGACACCCGGGGAGGCCTACGCCCACGCCAACCAGCTGGCCCTGGATCGCATGAACGGCTACCGGGTCAGCTACGTGAGCGCATCCTGCGACACCCTGGACGGGGACTACCAGAGCCCCGACTACCCGCCGGTGAAGTCCCAGATCACAGAGAAGGGCATCATCCCTGAGGATGCCCGGCGGGAGGAGTTCTGCAACATCCCCCGCTACAACGGGGAGTACCAGAACTACCCGGAGATCCATCTGGCCAACAACATCCAGCAGTGCGAGCTGATGCTGCGTCGAGGGGACAGCTCCTGCTTCGACAACGTGGACAACACGGATATCCCCGAGTACACCTATGTGGACGCCAGCGGTGACACCCAGGTGACCCACCTCTACCCAGGCCGGGGGTCCATCGAGCGGGCCATCAAGGCCATCATCGTGGATGCCGGCACCGAGTGGCGCCGCACGTCTGCCCTGGAGGTGGCCTATCGCTACTACTACCACAACGCCACGTTGCCGGGCTTCGACCAGTGGGCGGCCTGGTTGAGCCGTCCCGGCCGGTGTCGGCAGGACATCTGCTTCGGCACCTTGACCCACGGTTTCGCCGAGGGCGAGACGCCGGATCCGCCGCCCACCGTGCCAGCTCCCTAGGACGGGCGCACCGGATCCTGGGGAGAAAAGCCGTCGCTGCCTGTGTCTGGCGGCCCGCTCCCCGCACCGGTGTGTATCCCTTGGAACGCAGGAGGAGATACCCGTGAAAACGTGACAAGCATGCACCTCTGCCGTTGATCGTAACGACACGGCCTTGCCGGTGAGCGCCACCGGATCGATGGCGTGCCAGCACTCTTCGCGATTTCGCTCAGTCTGTGGCAGTACTTTTCTCTAACACACGTTTTTCAGACAGTAGGAGATACGACCGATGAACCAATCACCTGTGTTTCGCCGCCGTTTACGCCGGCCTATCGTTGCCTTGGGCATCGCGGCATTCTTTCTGTTCAGCATCTGGGTGACGCTGCAAGCCGGGACGCCCCTCTCCGTCACCGGCTACCTGGATCACACCTACGGCGCTGCCTGGACCGGCTCCGGCGCCCCCACGGGGGAGCGGGTGGAGAGCAAGCTCTGGTGGAACGACGGCTTCTGGTGGGCCAGCATGTTGAACCCCTCGACGGGCCAGTTCCACATCTATCGCCTGAACTGGGGCGATCAGGTCTGGGAGGATACGGGCACCGCCCTGGATGACCGCTCGGACTCCAAGGCGGATATCATCTGGGATGCCAGCGCCGGCAAGCTCTACGTGGCCTCCCACGTGGCCAAGGACAACCCGTCCGAGGTGTCCAACAGTGTGAACTGGGCCCGGATCTACCGCTACTCCTACGATGCCACCACCCAGAGCTACAGCCTGGACAGCGGCTATCCGGTCACCGTCAACAAGGACAAGACGGCTGCCCTGACCCTGGCCAAGGATGCCAATGGCTGGCTCTGGGTCTCCTACGTTTCCCGGCCCAAGGGCACCACGGACTACCAGGTCTACGTCAACCATTCGACCGATGAGGGTCTCACCTGGCAGAACCCCTACACCCTGACCCTGAACACCGGGCCCGATCCGGTCCATGTCGCCTTCGAAGACATCTCAGCCATCATCGCCTTCCGGGATGACGGCGGCGACAAGATCGGCGTCATGTGGAGTAACCAGCGCCTGAACCCGCCCACCTTGAACTTCGCCTGGAAGTCGGTGACCGCAGGCGGCAACGCCACCATCCCTGGCCCCTGGACCCACGAGGCCATCTCCACGCCCGATGGGGTGGACAGCCACATCAGCCTCAAGTACCTCCAGACCAACAGCTCGGGCCAGGTCTTCGCGGCCTTCAAGGGGAACACGGTGAACTCCGCCGAGCCTCTGGTAGGGGTGATCGCCCGGGACACGGACGGCAGCTACTCCTTCCACGAGTACAGCTCCGCCGCGGACAACGACACCCGGCCTGTCCTGGTCATCGACGAGGGGGACACCTCCGTCAACACCGACGACAAGCTGTACGTCTTCGTCACCGGCAAGCCGGAAGGGGGCAAAATCTGCTACAAGTCCCTGGACATCAAGAACCCTCTCTCCACCATGGGCGATTTCCCACCGGGCAACTGCGGCACCTCCTTCATCGAGGACGCCACCTACAAGAACATCAGCAACGCCACGGCCGCCCGGGCCAACACCAACAAGACCACCGGCATCGTGGTCCTGGCCTCGGACAACAAGAACGGCCAGGTCTACGTGCACAACGTCATGGGGGACCCGCCGCCTGTGGTGACGAGCTTCGGCCCAGCCCGGAACGCCACCAGCGTCTCTCTGAGCCAGGTCATCACGGCCACCTTCAGCAAGCCCATGAACGCGACCACCGTCACCGACGCCAACTACTTCCAGGTGCTCGACGGCGCGACCCCCGTGGCCGGGACCCGTAGCTATGATACCAACAGCCGGCAGGTGCAGTTCGTGCCCACGGGCATGTTCCAGGCCGAGACCACCTACACGGTGAAGCTGACCAACGGCATGCAGGACACCTCTGGCCAGAAGCTGAACGAAGGCATCGACACGGGCCCGGTGATCGAGGAGTGGAGCTTCACCACCGAGCCGGCCACCGCCTCCTTCAGCGTGGACAGCTACAGCGTCTCCGAAGGCAGCGGCTCGGCCACCATCACCGTGACGCTGAACACGCCCTCGGCTGCAACGGTCACCGTAGACTACGCCACCAGCGACGGCACGGCCACGGCCGGCAGCGACTATACGGCGGCCAGCGGCACCCTGACCTTCGCTCCGGGTGAGACGAGCAAGAGCTTCTCCGTCTCCGTCACCGATGACAGCGCAGATGAGCCCAATGAGACGCTCAACCTGACCCTCTCCAACCCCAGCCATGCCTCCCTGGGGACCAGCACGGCCACGTTGACCATCGTGGACAACGAGGGCACCCCCACGGTCCAGTTCCAGCCATCCAGCGTCTCCGTGGATGAGAACGTGGCGGGCGGGCAGGCGGTCATGCGGGTCACCCTCAGCCACGCGTCGACCCAGCAGGTCACGGTGGACTACGCCACCAGCGACGGCACGGCCACGGCCGGCAGCGACTACATGGCGGCCAGCGGCACCCTGACCTTCGCACCCAACGAGCTGGAGAAGACCATCGTGGTGCCCATCCTCGACGACAACGTGGATGAAACCGACGAGACGGTCAACCTGACCCTGAGCAACCCGACCAACACCAACCTGGGTACACCGGACGACAAGGCCGTGTTGACCATCGTGGACAATGAGGGCTTGCCCGTCATCTCCTTCAACACCGCGACCTACACGGTGGGCGAAGGCGGCGGCACGGCCACCCTCACTGTGAGTATGAGCCGGGCCTCTGCCTCCAATGTGACGGTGAAGTACGCCAC
>WGCB01000545.1 GCA_015494005.1 Caldilineaceae bacterium | reverse complement strand
GGGGCAGCGTTCCTCCTGGAGCAGGGCGCCACCCTGGACGCGCTGCGTCCGGTGGATCTGCCCTCGGTGGAGCTGGCCGGGGACCATCCAGAGCAGGTGGTCACCCACTTCCCCTTCAAGATCAGCCCGATCTTCCTGGGCCTGGTGGCAGCCACCGCCGGGGCCGGTTACGCCTGCTACCGGGAAGTGACGGAGAACGGCGTCTTCGTCTTCCTCTTCGTGGCCGGCGGCTGGCTCATCTCCCTGGCCCTCCACGAGTTCGGCCACGCCCTGGTGGCCTACTACGCAGGGGACCGCAGCGTGGCCAACAAGGGCTACCTGACCCTGAACCCTCTGAAGTACACCCATCCGCTCCTGAGCCTGGTCATGCCCATGCTCTTCATCCTCATCGGCGGCATCGGCCTGCCCGGCGGCGCGGTCTACATCGACCGACGGGCCATCCGCAAGGAAGGGCTGCACAGCCTGGTGGCGGCAGGCGGGCCCCTGGCCACCCTCCTCTGCACGGCAGCCCTGGGCCTGGCTTTCATCCTGATGATCCGCCGGGCTCCGTGGCAAATCCTCCTCCACAGCCAGTTCTGGGCGGCCCTGGCCGTGCTGCTCTTCTTCCAGATCACAGCCCTGGCCATCAACCTGCTGCCCCTGCCCGGCCTGGATGGCTTCCACATCATCGCGCCTTTCCTCGCCCCGGAGAAACGAGCCATGCTTCAGTCCATGGGCAACCTCTCCTTCTTCCTGCTCTTCTTTTTCTTCACCCAGGACACGCCCCTGCGGGACTGGTTCTGGGGAGCGATCTTGGGAGTCGTGGAGCTTTTCATCCGGATCCCCGAATTGCTGGGGTACGGCTACACGCTGTTCCGCTTCTGGGAGGGGTTCTGAGGAGAAAGGGAGTGGTTAGCCGTGATGGGAGCAGGACGAAAACCGGGACATGGTTTCGGGACGTAGGTCCCGTGAAAGTGGACGTTGTTTGTGGTAAGTTCAAAACGCGATTTCTGTGTTTTCTCACCTCGACACTCTCAGATACGGCTGATCCGGTCAGAGCTCCTGCTTTTGATTGCAAAATTCTGCAAGCCCCCATCCAACATTTTGGATGGCAATCGATCCATTGGAGGCAACATGCTTCAGCGATCTCCCATCTCTTTGCTCTTCACCATCCTGCTCCTGGCCAGCCTGCTGGTCACTTCACTCGCACCGGCCATCCAAGCCCAGGATGACGGTCCTGTCTATCTTCCCCTGGTGAGCAGCAATGGCGCCGCCACCAGCCAGGCCAGTGACCTGCTCTTCCGCACCACCGTGCACCCCCGGACCAGCGTCCAGTGGCGAGATCTGGAACGTATGGCCCCGGTCTTCCTCGAGCGGGATGCAGACAGCGCCACGATCCTGGTGGACGCCCAGCAACTGGAGAGCCTGTCCCGCCGGCGCTACACTCCCGAAGGAACAGACACCCTGGAGGCTCTCACCGCGGCCAACCGCCATCTGGATGCCCAGGTAGCCGCCAGTTTGCAGCCCCTCTTCGCCCAGGCCGCGGAGGCCCGAACCCGTCTGGATGCCCTGGACACTATCCGCGCTGGAGATATAGAAGCCCAGCGCACTGAAATCTACGCCGGGCTACGAACAACTTTGCATGGCTTGGATAGCCAACAACGAACCTTCCTGGCCACGGCGGTCAGCGAAGACAGCGACGGTGACGGACTCAACGATACACTGGAGGGCTACTGGTGTACAGACCCGACTCAGGCCGACACCGATTTCGACGGCGTGAACGACGGGGACGAGGTGGCCGCGCTCAAAGCCTGGATGGAGAACGAGCTGTCCAAAGCGCCCAGCACGGGCAAGCCTTTCCAGGGTTGGCCCCACCAGAAGGCCGACTGCTACGACGACGATTCCGACTCAGTGCCTGATGCAGCCGAGCGGCTGGAGCTGGGCCTGAACGCCAACCGGGAGAGCACGGACCGGGACAAGTTCGACGACGGCCAGGAACTCTTCGGCAACACCTACTGCACAGGAGGCGGGGGCTTCTGCGGCTACGGTGCGTTGCCCCGCAACGAGGACTGGGGCGTGATTTTCGCCGAGATGCCCTCGTGGGTCAAGGCCCCCGGCAACCATCCCCTGGTGGCCGCCTTCCCCGTCCCCGAAGTGGACGTGGTGGAATCCTCCTTCCACGTGCAAACCGTGGCCACTGTGACCACCGATCACACCATCGGCAAAGGCACAGAGCGTTCGTACAGCACGTCGAAGACGGAAGGGGTGAGTGACAGTAATGCAGATACTGAGATGTGGAACGAATGGCAGGAGGTGTCAACCACTCAATATCATTATGCAAGTAATATGGCATTCGAGCTCGATCCAGAAATGCACACCGCATCAGCGAATGGCTCGTGGGGAGATGTCCTCGATACAGGAACTGATTTCGCTCTAGATCTCTGTGAGCTTTCCCCTATCAAGTGGTGCAAGATACCTAGAGCGATCAAGAGTGGGGGCAAGTTCTTGAAGTCATTGTGGAGTCTAGTGTCTCCTGCGCACAAAGAATCCTCGTCGACTACCACTCCGCCGCCTGCTGACCAATATCAGTCTAATTCTGGAATGAACATGTGCATAGCACCTCGTCCTGAAGAGTTGAGCTGTAAAGCATCTGCTGAGGACTTACAGATTACTGATAATGCTCAGTCGATGTCTTTGCAAGACTTTGGGACCGAATCTCAGGACCGTGTACGTGGCTTGAGCGGCAATCGACTGAGTTCTGAGAGTAAGCCAGACGGAACTCTCACCGTCTCTGTACAGCCAGTGTTTGAACTTTCATACCCACTCTTGCAATCTGCATCAACAACTACAAGTGGCACTTCTCATGGAAGAGCGCATACCACCACCCACACCGAATACGAAGAACATACCATCACCAACGGCGAGGCCTTCTCCAGCAGTGAATCCTGGGGCACCGCCACGGCCGTGGACTCCGCCCACGCCGCGGACCTCTGGTTCACCTACAAGGTGCGCAACACGGGCACCGAGTACGCCCGGGAGATCACCAATCTGGCGTTCAACGTTTATATCGGCGACGACCCCAACCCGGCCATCACCTACTTCGTGGCCCCAGACTTGGGGGGCGACGGCAAGTTCGTCAACTTCATGCCCAGCGAGGAGCACACCTACACCTCCCGGCGCATCCCTCTGAGCCTGGAGCAGATGAAGGCCATTGACCTGGGTGGTCCCATCCGCATCGTGGTGGAGGACTTCTCCTACGGCATTGACGAACTCTTTTACCAGGATGCCGCCAATGCGGGCATCCTCTTCGCTATCGAGGACGGCACGGACGACGGAGACGAGGCCATCGACAGCTACCTCATCCCCACCTGGGGCCAGGAAACGGTGCTGGACGTGCTGGCCCGCTACTTCCCCCACCAGACCGACGCCAACGGCATGCTG
>WGCB01000544.1 GCA_015494005.1 Caldilineaceae bacterium | reverse complement strand
CCGTGGGCTACGCCCCCCTGACCGAGACGGAGCGGCTGGTGCTCCTGGCCGAGCGCACCCTGAACGATCCGGCCTTCAAGGCGAACTTCCCCGAGGCCGGGGAGGACGTGAAGGTCATGGGGGTGCGCCAGGGGCGGGAGCTGGTCCTCACCGTGGCCCTGGCCTTCGTGGACCGGTTCGTGCCCAGCGAGGCCCACTACTTCCAGCGCAAGGAGGCCATTCGCCAGCGTCTGCACCAGGCCCTGGAGGGAGAGATGCGGGAGCTGGACCGGCTGCGGGTGGACATCAACACCCTGGACCAGCCGGGCCGGGGCGTGGGCGGCATGTACCTCACCGTGCTGGGTACCTCCGCGGAGGCAGGGGACAGCGGCCAGGTGGGCCGAGGCAACCGGGTCAACGGGGTCATCACCCTGAACCGGCCCATGGGCACCGAGGCTGCAGCGGGCAAGAACCCGGTCAGCCACGTGGGCAAGATCTACACCCTCCTCACCCACCAGATCGCGGACCGCATCTACCAGGAGGTGGAGGCGGTGGACGAGATCTACGTCTGGCTCTGCAGCCAGATCGGCCAGCCCATCGACCAGCCCCTGGTGGCCTCGGCCCAGGCCATCCTGGCCCAGGGCGCGGGCCTGCCAGACGTGGAAGAGCCCATCCGGGCCATCATCCAGGAGGAGCTGGCCCAGATCCCCCGGTTCACCCAGCGGCTGATCCGGGGCGAGTTGAGGGTCTGGTGAGATGAGCGCCCCCCAGCCTCGCAAGATCATCCACCTGGATCTGGACGCCTTCTTCTGCGCGGTGGAGGAGCAGCAGAACCCTGCCCTGCGGGGCAAACCCTTCGCGGTGGGGGGCCGGCCGGAGAGCCGAGGCGTGGTGGCCTCCTGCTCCTACCCGGCCCGGCGCTTCGGGGTCCACTCGGCCATGCCCATGAGCCAGGCCGTGAAGCGCTGCCCCCAGCTGATCATCGTCCCGGCCCGGCATCGCCTCTACAGCCAGGTCTCCCGCCAGGTCATGGAGCGGCTGCACCGGCTCACGCCCCTGGTGGAGCAGATCTCCATCGACGAGGCCTTCCTGGACGTGAGCGACCTGGCGGAACCGGCCCTGGCGCTGGCCCGGGGTCTGCAGCGGCAGGTCCAGGAGGAGCTGGGGCTGCCGGCCTCCCTGGGGGTGGCCAGCAACAAGCTGGTGGCCAAGATCGCCACGGACGTGGGCAAGGCCAGCGCCCAGACCGGCGACTACCCCCGCTCCATCCAGGTGGTGCCCCCGGGCCAGGAAGCCGCCTTCCTGGCGCCCTTGCCCGCGGAAGCCCTCTGGGGCGTGGGCCCCAAGACGGCCCAGCGGCTGGCCGAGCTGGGCATCCGCACCATCGGGGAGATCGCGGCCTGGCCCCAGGAGGATCTGGCCCGGCGTTTCGGCAAGATCGGCCAGGATCTCTGGCGCCGGGCCCACGGCTGGGACGACCGGCCCATCGTCACCGTGCGCCAGCCCAAGTCCGTGAGCCAGGAGACCACCTTCGGCCAGGACGTGAGGGACGGCGCGGCCCTGCGGCGGGTGCTGCGGGAGCAGTCCCAGCAGGTGGCCCGACGGCTGGTCAAGGCCCAGCGCCTGGGCAGCACGGTCAAGCTCAAGATCCGCTGGCCGGACTTCACCACCCTGACCCGACAGACCACCCTGCCCCGGCCCACGGACCAGGCCGAGGAGATCTACCAGGCCGCCCTGGCCCTCTTCGGGAAGGTCTGGTCACCGGGGCAGCCCGTGCGGCTCATCGGCGTGGGGGTCAGCGGACTGAGCAGCGGCGTCCGCCAGCCCACCCTGTGGGACCAGCCCTCGCCCCAGGAGGAGCGGCTGGAGCAGGCCATCCAGGAGCTGCGCCGGCGCTTCGGCCCTCAGGCGGTGATCCGGGCCAGCCAGCTGGGAGATCAAGAGTAGGTGCGGGCAGACGTAGGTGCGGTTTGCAACCGCACACCTGAGCGGCCCCAGAGGCAGCAGCGTAGGTGCGGTTTGCAACCGCACATTTGAGAGGACGAAAATGCGGCTCCCCCGCCGCACAGGATTTCTCCACCGACGGGGGCAACCGTCGGGCTGATAGCCCGACCTACGACTACGACCACCCGAAACACAAGGTAGGTGCGGTTTGCAACCGCACACCTGAGCGGACAAAAATGCGGCCTCCCCCGCCGCACAGGACTTCTCCACCGACGGGGGCAACCGTCGGGCCGGTCGCCCGACCTACCGCCACCCGAAACACAAACAAACCAAAAGAGGTGCAAAAGGCATGGCAGAACGAAGCTACGACGTGATCCTGGTGGGCGGCGGCGTGATGGGCTGCGCCATCGCCTACTACCTGTTGAAGGCCGATCCCCGGCTGCGGGTGGCCATCCTGGAGAAGGACCCCACCTACAAGCGCTCCTCCACCGTGCTCTCGGACGGCAACATCCGGGTGCAGTTCAACCTGCGGGAGAACATCCTCATGTCCCTCTACGGGCTGGAGGTGCTGGAGCGCTTCGCCGAGGAGATGGCCGTGGGGGACAAGCGGCCGGACGTGGCCTTCCGCCGCCAGGGGAACCTCTTCCTGGTGGACGAGGCCAGCCGGGAGGAGGCGGAGGCGGGCCTGGCCCTGCAGCAGTCCCTGGGCTGTGACGTGACCTGGCTGACGCCCGAGGAGATCCCCCAGCACCACCCCTACTACCAGCCAGGGGACGTGGTGGGCGGCACCCTGGGCCGCCAGGACGGCTCCCTGGATCCCTGGGCCGTGCTCATGGGCTACCGGGACAAGGCCGTGGACCTGGGGGCCCGGTTCATCCCGGCGGAGGTGGCCAGCGTGCAGGCCGAGGGCCGCCGGGTCACCGGGGTGCGCCTGGCGTCCGGGGAGGAGCTGGCCGGGGGCGTGGTGGTGAACAGCGCGGGGGCCTGGGCAGCTCGCCTGGCCCGCACCGTGGGCGTCCAGCTGCCGGTGCAGCCGGTGCGCCGCCAGGTCTTCGTGGTGGAGACGCCGGTGCGGCCGGAGGGTCTCCTGCCCAGCCTCTTCTTCCCCTCGGGCCTCTACTGCATCCACGAGCGGGAGGGCCAGTTCATGTGCGGCAAGTCCTTCCCCGACGATCCCGTGGGCTTCGACTTTGGCTGGGAGCGGCGGCTCTTCATGGAGCGCCTCTGGCCGGAGCTGGTGGAGTGGATCCCGGCCTTCGACCGGCTCCGGATCGCCCACGGCTGGGCCGGCCTCTACGCCATGAACACCCTGGACGGCAACGCCATCCTGGGGGAATGGCCCGAGTTGCAGGGCTTCTACCTGGCCAACGGCTTCTCCGGGCACGGCTTCCAGCACTGCCACGCGGTGGGCCGCTATCTGGCCGAGCTGATCCTGGACCAGCCCGTCAGCCTGGATCTCTCCATCTTCTCCCCCCGCCGCATCCTGGAGAACCGGCCGGTCTTCGAGAGCAGGCGCAAGCTCGTCTAGCCAGGCCAGGGACACCGCCCAGAGAAACGAAACCGCCCACCCGGGAGTGGCTCTCCCAGATGGGCGGTTTTTTCCGTGGATGGCGTCCAGGCCGGGGCGACGCTGCTCCGCTGCCTGGCTCTGCCTCGGGCCCGCTACTCCACGGTGACGCTCTTGGCCAGGTTGCGGGGCTGGTCCACGTCCGTGCCCCGGAGCAGGGCGATCTCGTAGGCCAGGAGCTGCAGGGGGATCACCGCCAGGACCGGCGCCAGCATCTCGTGGATGGCGGGGATGGGCAGGACCGCGTCCGCCTTGCTGGCCACGTACTCGTCCCCCTGGTTGGCCACCGCGATGACCTTGCCGCTCCGGGCCTTGACCTGCTCGATCTGGCTGACCATCTTGTCGTAGACCCGGTTGCGGGGGGCCACCACCACCGTGGGCATCTCCTCGTCGATGAGGGCGATGGGGCCGTGCTTCATCTCTCCGGCCGGGTAGCCCTCCGCGTGGATGTAGCTGATCTCCTTGAGCTTCAGGGCCCCCTCCAGAGCGATGGGATACTGGATGCCTCGGCCCAGGTAGAGGAAATTGCGGCACTGGTAGTACTCCTGGGCCACCTGCTGGATGCGCCCGGTGCGCCGCACCTCGGCCAGGAGCTCCCCGATGAGGCCGGGCAGCCGGGTCACCTCCTGGACCAGCTCGGTGAGCTGGTGGTCCGCCAGTGCGCCCCGATGCTCCCCCAGGTGGACGGCCAGGAGGAAAAGGTCCACCAGGGAGGTGGTGAAGGCCTTGGTGCTGGCCACCCCGATCTCCGGCCCGGCCTGCATGTGGATCACCCCGTCGCAGATCCGGTCCGCCTGGCTGCCCACCACGTTGACGATGGCCGCGGTGAAGGCCCCCTGGCTGCGGGCCTCGTCCAGCGCGGCCAGGGTGTCCACCGTCTCCCCGCTCTGGGTGATGGCCAGGACCATCTGGTCCCGCCCCAGGATGGGATCCCGGTAGCGGAACTCGCTGCCGTAGTCCACCTCCACGGGGATGCGGGCCAGGTGCTCGATGAGGAACTTGCCCACCAGGCCGGCGTAGTAGCTGGTGCCGCAGGCCACGATGTGGATCTTGCTCAGCCGCCGGATGGCCTCGGGCGAGAGGTTCAGGCTCTCCAGGCGCACCCGGTTGCGGCCGAAGTCCACCCGCTGGCGCAGGGTGGCGGTGACGCTCTGCCCCTGCTCGAAGATCTCCTTCTGCATGAAGTGGGCGTACTCTCCCTTCTGGGCCGCCTCCGCATCCCACTGGATGACCGTCTCCTCTTTGGCCACTGGCCGCCCGTGGAAGTCCATCACCTGCACCTGGCCCGGCCTCACCACGGCCATCTGGCCGTTGTCCAGGAAGAGGACCCGCCGAGTGT
>WGCB01000543.1 GCA_015494005.1 Caldilineaceae bacterium | reverse complement strand
GGCTTTCAGGGCCTCAAACTGGGCGTAGAGTTCCCCTCGGCCGGCCGGGCGGATGCGGTCCGCGTAGAGCTGGTAGACGCCCCGCTCGGGGTAGACGCCCACGTAGCCATGGACCAGTACCTGGTCCCCGGTCTGGGGCAGCCAGCTGTGGTTGAAGACGTTGCCCCGCCACATGACCGCGGCCAGGGTGGCGCCGCTGTCCTTCAAGCTGAAGTAGATGTGGCCGCTGGCCGCCCGCTTCCAGTTGCTCACCTCACCCAGGAGCCAGACATCCTGGAGGAGGGCGTCCTCCTGGAAGAGGCTGGCGATGTGGCTGGTCAGGGTGGAAATGGTGATGGGGTTCATGGGCTGGGCAAGGGAGGGTGCATGCTGGCGTGACCGGGCTGTCTCGACTGCGTCCATTATGGCCTGGACGGGCGGCAGGCGCAAATCCTCGCACCATGCCTCCGAGGTCCCCTGTGTTCCAGAACGATCTGGATCTAGAACACCCTGTGATCTAAAACACTCTGTGATCTAAAACACGTAGGGACCATGGTCTGGGATACGGCGCGACGGCCCTCGTTTGGGTGTACAATGGAGTCAGAGCGCTCTCCCCCGAAAAGCGCTTGGCAGCCCCGGTGATTCGCCTTGCATCCATCGGATTCCGACCCCTTGTTTCTCCTCTTCTTTTCCTCATCGAGCCCAAGGAGGCAACCATGTTCCGCACCCTTCCCCACAGAGCTGCCCGTGTGTTGGTGGCTTTGCTCCTCCTGCCCGTGCTCCTGGGCGCCCTGCTGCTCACAGCCCGACAGGGCTGGTCGAGCCAGGCCCAGGCCGCCGGGGACAATCCCATCCGTGTCGCCATCCTCTACAGCACCGCCAGCGGGGACGCCGCGGCCTATGCCAACCTGTTGAACGCCAACGGATTCCAGGCCCAGGCCTTCCAGGTGGCGGAACCGAATTTCGAACCGACCCCCACGCCCACCCCGGCCCACCAGATCATGCTGCCCCTGGTGGTGAACAGCAGCAGCAACGCCCGGAGCAAGCCCATCCTGGCCAGCGGCGTGCCCGACTTCGCGGACTTTGACCTGATCGTCGTGGCGGACGACACCGGCGCCGGCGCCGCGTGGAGCCCGGAATCCGGCCTGATGGAGGCCATCCAGAACAGCGGCCTGCCGGTGGTGGGCCTGGGCAAGGGAGGCCACGCTTTCTTCGGCAAGCTGGGCCTGGACATCGGCCATCCCAACGGCGTGACCGGCCAGGCGGACTCGGTGAAGGTGGCCGACTTCGGCGATAGCCAGGCCTACTACACCAGCCCCAACGCCATCAGCATCCCCGGCGACCAGGTGCTGCAGATCCTGGCCAGCCCCCAGGACGTGGTGGCCATTCCCCTGACGGAGCGGCTGCCCGAGGGCGTGCGGGTGGCCTCGCTGACGGACCAGACCGACGCCTTCCCCATCGTGAAATCCGGGAAGCGCTACCTGCTCTGGGGCTTCAGCGGCGGACCCGGCGCCTTCACCGACGTGGGCCAGAAGCTCTTCGTCAACGCGCTGCGCGCCCAGGTCCAGAGCCTGACCATTCCCCTGCGGGGCCGGAGCATCACCCCCAGCGCGGGGATCGACCAGGACCTGCTGGACGCCCTGGCCAGCACCAGCCTGCCCAACCTCCATGCCATGGCCCAGCTGCGCCAGCTGCCCAGCCAGGCGGACAAAGACGCCCTGTCCGCTGCTGGGGTCACCCTGCTGCACTTCATCGACGGCACCACCTACGGGGTGGTGGTGGACAAGGCCATGCAGGCCGACGATCCGGCCATCACCAGCCGGGTGCGCTGGATGGGCCTCTACCTGCCCGGGGACAAGGTGGACCCCAAAGTGCTGGCCGGGGAGTTCGAGGAGTGGGCGGACAACGGCGATGGCACGGTCAACCTGCTGGTCACCTTCTTCGACGACGTGGCCAGCAGCGAGGCGGAGGCCATCCTCGCCGCCCACGCGAAGAGCAGCACGCCCCAGGCCGGCCAGGTCTGGGCCGCGGTGGTGGAGAAGAGCGCCATCGATGGCCTGAGCCAGGAGGATCGGGTGCGCTGGGTGGAGGAAGGCCCCATGCCCCTCCAGCCCATCAACGACGTGGCCCGGGCCCGGCTGAACGTGGACGCGGCCCAGAACCCCACCATCGCCAGCGGCTCCATCTTCTACGCTGGCCTGGACGGCAGCGGCGTGAACGTGGCCATCTTCGACACCGGCGTCAACACCCCCACCTTCTCCCACCCGGACTTCGCAGGGCGGCTGCTGCGCACGGCCAACGACACCAACGGCCACGGCAGCCACGTGGCCGGGATCATCGGGGCCAGCGGCTCCCAGTCCGTGGCCAACTGTCCCTCGGGCACATGCACCGACTTCCAGCTGCGGGGCATGGCTCCCAACGTGGGCCTGGCGCCCTACCACGGCTGGAACGCGAGCACCATGGACGACGCCGTGAACAACTTTGGCGTGGAGGTGAGCAACCACTCCTACGTCATGACCTGCGGCACGTACAACAACACCGCCCGGGACGTGGACAAGCTGGTCCGGGGGGATCTGAAGAACGGCGGCACATCCATCCCCTACCACACCGTGGTCTGGGCGGCCGCCAACCAGGGCACCGGCGCCCAGTACTGCACCACGGGCACCGTCCCCGACGGCCCGGATCCGGACACCGACCCGGATCCCGACCCCACCACCGGCCCACGGGGCTACTTCTCCATCCTCTCCCCGGCCAAGAACCAGATCGTGGTGGGCGCTGTGACCCGTGCTGCCGATACCCCTGTCCGGGACTTCAGCAGCCGAGGCCCCACCTGGGACGGCCGCCTGAAGCCGGACGTGGTCTCCGTGGGCTGCATGAACTCCACGGACAACGACACCGCCGGCTACGTGATGAAGTGCGGCACCTCCATGGCCTCGCCCTCCGTGGCCGGCGTGGCAGCCCTGATGACCGAGCAGTACCACCACAGCTTCCCCACTGCCGGGCGGCCTCGCCCCTCCACTATCAAGGCGGTGATGATCCAGACCGCCACGGACCTGGAGCACCAGCCCGGCCAGACCGGCTTCGCGGAGTTCGGCTGGAACGACCCGGACACAGGCCAGCCGGTCATCTACCACCGGGGACCGGACTGGTCCACCGGCTACGGCCTGGTCAACGCTCAGAAGGCCGTGGCGGCCATCCGGGCCGGAAACTTCCTGATCGGCACCGTCTCGCCCTCAAACACCACCCGGGACTACACCCTCAACCTGCCCAGCGGCCGCACGGAGCTGAAGGTCACCCTGGCCTGGGACGATGAGGCCGGGGACCCCAGCAAGGCCATCACCGCCAAGCAACTGGTGAACGACCTGGACCTGGTCCTCATCGATCCGGACGGCGTGATCTTCCGGCCCTGGGTGCTCCCGGCCCTGCCCATGGCCGCGGACCCCACCACCGGCGTCGCGGACCCCATCGTGCGCAACACCCATGTGCTGCCCGCGGTGCGGGGCGTGGACCGGCTCAACAACGTGGAGCAGGTCTCCGTCACCAACCCGGCCGGGCTGAAGCCAGGCAACTGGACCATCCGGGTGCGGGCCGACTCCCTGCCCAACAACAACGACCAGGACTACTCCCTGGCCGGAGACTTCCGGGGCCTGAACATCGTGGAGCCCCAGACGGGCAACGTGGCCGAGGCCGGGGATCCCAACAACCCCAACGTGATCCTGGTGGCCGTGGAGGCGGTCAACCTGGTCACCGGCCACAGCGGTCCCAGCAACCTGCAGGACGCCACCGCGGCGGACTTCAGCGTGCGCATCGACGGCACGCCGGCCACCATCATCAGCGGCCTGCCTGTGGGCGAGCAGTTCTGGCTCAACGTCAAGCCGGCCAGCGGGGTCTACAGCGGCGGCAGCAAGTACGATCTGAGCGTCACCTGGACGGGCTTCGGCAGCGACAGCGAAAGCCGAGCCGTGCTCTTCACCGAGCGGGAGGTGACCGACCGGGCCATCGTGCTGGACCACTCGGGCAGCATGAGCGACTACGACAAGATGGCCGCGGCCCAGAACGCGGCTCGCCTCTTCATCGACCAGTCCCTGGTGGGAGACCGCATCGCGGTGGTGGGCTTCAGCACCAACGCCAGCACCCCCTACACCATCCAGGAGGTGAGCAACAACCCGGCCCAGCCGGAGCTGAACGATGCCAAGGCGGCGGTCAACAGCTTCACCCCCACCAACCGCACGGCCATCGGCAAGGGCCTGCTGGCTGGTCAGGCCCAGGTGACCGCGGCGCCCGCGGACTTCAGCCTGGTGGATGTGCTGGTCCTGCTCAGCGACGGCATGGAGAACGAGGATCCCAAGTACGATACGCCGACGGTGAAGGGGGTCATCGAGCCCACGGACACCATCATCCACACGGTGGCGGTGGGCCCGGCCAGCGCCGGCCACCACGAGCTCCTGGCGGACATCGCTGACGACAACGGCGGTGAGGCCTACGTGGTCACCGATGCCGGCGCGGCGGCCAGCGCCTCTGTGGGCGCGACGGCGGCGGCCAACACGGGCCTGGACGCCTGGCCCGACACCCTGGCCAACCGCCTGGGCGACACCTACAAGGCCATCGCCGAGGAAGTGCTGGGCGAGAACCGGCTCTTCCAGGCCAACGGCATCGCCGACCCCAAGGACGGGGCCCAGCGCTGGCTCATCGACGTGCCGGAAGGGCTCAGCCGCATCACCTTCGCGGTGAACTGGTCCCAGCCCAGCCACATCCTCAAGCTGCGGGTGGAGGACCCAGAAGGGAACGTCTACCAGGTGGACCAGAAGAACCCCTGGTGTCGCACCGACGCCACCCACGAGACCTGCATCATCGAGGAGAAGGTGATCCCCGGCAAGTGGCTGCTCTCCATCCACTACGTGGAGACGAGCCTGAACAACGAGTACGTGGTCTGGGCCAGCGCCAAGACGCCCGTGGGCTTCCAGCTCTTCGTGGGCACGCCCCTGCGGGATCGGGTGGTCAACAGCCCCATCCAGCTCCTGGGCTTCCTCTACCAGGGCGAGAAGCCCCTGGTGGGCCAGAATGTGGTGGTCAAGCTCTACGGGCCTCAGGACACCAGCCAGCAAGGACCTGATGTGGGAGCCGCGGCGACCAGCGCCACCACCCTCCAGCTCTTCGACGACGGCCTGCACGGGGACGGGGAGCCGGACGACGGCATCTACGGCGCCATCTTCACCGGCGGGACCATCCCCGGGCCCTACATCGTGCGGGGCATGGCCCAGGGCACGGACATCAACGGCAAGCCCTTCGAGCTCTACCGCACCACCAGCTTCAACCTGATGCCCCGGGCCCTCTACGTCTACGAAAACGACGAGGCCACCGGCCGAGAGGTGGAGGAGCTGCTGGGGAAGAACGGCATCGGCGTGGACCTGGTCAAGGTGAGCAGCGTGCCGGCCCAGGACATGCGCCGCTACAACCTGGTCATCGTGGGCCACGACACCGGTTCCCAGAGCAGCTGGGGCACGGACGAGGCCTTCAACGCCATCGTCCAGTACGAGCGGCCGGTCCTGGGCCTGGGCGAGGGGGGCTACGCCTTCTTCGGCAAGCTCAACCTGGCCATCGGCTACGCCCAGGGCGCTCACGGTGCAGGGACCTCCATCCTCTGGACCAACAGTGGGGACCAGATCTGGAGCTATCCCTACGAGATGGACCTGAACCAAAAGCTCTTCCAGCTCTACAAGGAGGACAGTCCCCGAGTGGACATCTTCCTGGATGACAAGGCGGTGCAGGTCTTCGGCTTCAACGACACCGACCAGCGCTACGGCGACCTGGTCATGCAGAGCAACTACTGGATGCTCTGGGGTTTCGAGGACGGCCCGTCCAAGATGACCCAGACTGGCCAGGAGCTCCTCGTCAACACAGCCCACCGGACGCTACGCTACTG
>WGCB01000542.1 GCA_015494005.1 Caldilineaceae bacterium | reverse complement strand
TCGTGGGCTCGAGATGTGTATAAGAGACAGGTTTCCCGGCCCGCTCGAAGTTCTCCCGGCTACTGGCCGCCTTGATGAAGGCATGGATGGCCAGCTTCTCCGGCAGGGGAGCCGCGCCCTCCTCCACCAGGTCCGCCCGCAGGTCCAGGAGCAGGCGAGGCAGGTCGATCTTCACCGGGCAGATGTCCCGGCAGGCGCCGCAGAGGGTGCTGGCGTGGGGCAGCTCCTTGAACTGGGCCTTGTCCGGGGCCAGGAGGGGGCTGATCACCGCGCCGATGGGGCCGCTGTAGGTGCTGCCGTAGGCGTGCCCCCCCACCGTGCGGTAGACCGGGCAGATGTTCAGGCAGGCGCCGCAACGCAGGCAGATCAGGGCCTCGCCGTAGTCCTCCTCCAGTATCTTCGTGCGCCCGTTGTCCAGGATGATCAGGTGGAACTGGTCCGGCCCGTCCGGGTGATCCTGCCGCCGGGGGCCGCTGGTCATGGAGACGTAGACGGTCAGAGCCTGTCCGGTGGCGCTGCGGGTCAGGGCCTGGAGCTGGAGGATGGCGTCCTCCACCGTGGGCACGATCTTCTCGATGCCCATGACCGCCACATGGACCCGGGGCATGCTGGTGACCATGCGGCCGTTGCCCTCGTTGGTGACGATGCAGACGGTGCCGGTCTCGGCGATGGCGAAGTTACAGCCGCTGATGCCCATGTCCGCGGAGAAGAACTCCCGGCGCAGGGCGGCTCGGGCCGCGGCGCAGAGGGCGGCGGGATCCAGGGTGGGCGGGATGTCCAGCTTCTCGTGGAAGAGCTCGCTGATGTCCTCCAGGCGCTTGTGGGCCACCGGGGCCACGATGTGGCTGGGCATCTCCCCGGCCAACTGGACGATGTACTCGCCCAGGTCCGTCTCCACCACCTGGATGTCTGTGGCCTCCAGGGCCTGGTTCAGGTGGATCTCCTCGGTGGTCATGGACTTGGACTTGACCACCTTCTTGACACTGGCCTGGAGGGCGATCTCCCGCACGATGCGGTTGGCCTCCTCCCCGTCCTGGGCCCAGTGGACGTGGCCGCCGTTGGCCTTGACGTTGCGCTCCAGCTGCTCCAATAGCTCGGGCAGATGGCGCAGCACGTACTCCTTCATCTGCCGGGTTTGGTCCCGGAGGCGCTCCCCGTCCACGGCGGCCATGGCCGCGGCCCGGGCGGCCACCATGCGCCGGGTGGCCCGCTCCACCGCGCTGTGCAGGGCCGGGTCCGCGAGGGCCTGGGCCACCCGCTTCTTGAAGGGGGCATGCACGTCCACGCTCATGAGTCCGCTCCCACGTCCTGCCAGCGCCGGGGCTTCTCCGGCTCCTCGGCTGGCGGCTCCTCCGGGGGAACCAGGCGGCCCACCTGGTTGTTGAGCACCTCCGCGATGTGGACGGCCCGGCAGCTGATCCCCTCACGGGAGAGGAGGCCGTTGATGTGGGTCATGCAGCTCACGTCACAGAGGGCCACCCGGTCCGCGCCGGACTTTTCCAGGTTCATGACCTTGCGCTGGCCCATGGCGGTGCTGATGGGTGCGTTCTTCACCGCGAAGAGGCCGCCGAAGCCGCAGCACTCGTCGTAGTCGGGCAGATCCACCAGCTCGGCCCCCTCCACGTGGGCCAGGAGGGTCTGGGGCTGCTCGTCCACCCCCAACTCCCGCAGGAGGTGGCAGCAGGCATGGTAGGTGAGGCGGCCCTCCAGGCGAGCGCCCACGTCCTTCACCCCCAGCACATCCACCAGGAACTCGGTCAGCTCGAAGGTGGCTGCGGCCAGCCGCTCGGCCCGGCGCTGAAGCTCCAGCTGCTTGGCCTCCTGGAAGAGGACCGGGTAGAAGTGGCTGGTCATGGTGACGCAGCTGCCCGAGGGGGCCACCACCGCGTCCACCTGGCCCGTCTCCACCATGGGGCCGAAGATGTCCAGGAGGCGGCGTGCCAGGATCCGGGCGTCGTCCCGGTAGCCGGCGTTGAAGGCTGGCTGTCCGCAGCAGGTCTGCTCCAGGGGGAAGATCACCTCCAGGCCCTGGCGCTCCAGGAGCTCCGTGGTGGCGATGCCCACGCTGGGATAGATGAAGTCCACCATGCAGGTGGCGAAGAGGGCGACTCGTTTGGGCCGGGTGGCGAAGGTCTTTTTATCCATGTGAGTGATTTAGCGATTGGGCGATTGGGTAGGTCGGCGGTTAGACGAATGGGCTGAGGGGGATGGACATCTGAGACTGGAGATTGGATGATTCCTGAACGGGCTGCTTGGGGTGGGGAATCCCCACCCCAAATTCCACACTCCGCACTTGCCGTCACTGGTCCATGAGGGCCAGGATCTCCGTCTGCAAGGGCAGGGTGGTGACTTCCAGCCGGTCCGGATGGACGAAGCAGTTGATCTCGCTGCGGATGCCCAGGCCCACGGGCCCGGAGCCCGGGTCGAAGGTGGGCAGGTAGATCCCCGGCTCCACGGTGACCAGGACCCCAGGCAGGAGCTGGCGGCGGTCCTGGGTCTCCAGGTTGTCCAGGTTGACCCCGGTGTAGTGGAGCTCCGGCCCCAGGCTGTGGCCCGTGCGGTGGATGAAGTGGGGGCCGTAGCCGGCCCGCTCGATCAGGGCCCGGCTCACCTGATCCACCTCGTAGCCGTAGACCGGCTCGCCCCCGGCCAGCCGCTCCTGGACGAAGGCCACCGCCGCGTCTCGGGCCTGGGCCACGGCTCGGAACACCTCCTCCACCCGAGCGGGCACCTGCACGCCGCAGTAGGCCGTCCAGGTGATGTCCGCAAAGCAGGCCTGGGGATCCCCGCGCTCCCGGGCCCAGAGGTCGATGAGCACCGTGTCTCCCGGGCGGATGGGGCTGTGA
>WGCB01000541.1 GCA_015494005.1 Caldilineaceae bacterium | reverse complement strand
GGGGGGGCTGCTCCGGCACCTCCTCCGGCAGGAGAGAGTGGACGATGACGCCCCGGGGCGGGTTCTCGCCGCTGTCCACCAGGCGCAGGAGCTCCTGGCCCTCCTCCCCTTCTTCCTGGAAGTAGGTGATCAGCAGGCCGAAGGAGAGACGGTAGTTGCGCCCGCCCTGGCTGCCGCCCCAGTAGACCCCCCAGTGGAGCCAGCGGCGCAGGGTGCGGCGAGGGGCGAAGAGGTGAACCGGCTCCTGGACCATGCCCGCGGCCAGCTCCCGCAGGGGCGTCAGGTCGTCCAGGATCCAGAAGGAGCGGCCGTGGGTGGCCACCACCAGGTCCCCCTCCTTGATCTTCATGTCGTAGACCGGCGCCACAGGCAGATTGCCGGGCATGCGCTGCCAGCTGGCCCCCTCGTCCAGGGAGACGAAGATGCCCGTCTCCGTGCCCACGAAGAGGAGCCGGGGCTGCTCCGGGTCCACCCGAATCACCCGGGTGATCTCGTCCTGGGGGAAGGCGCTGTCCACGCGCTGCCAGCTCTGGCCGTAGTCCCGGGTGACGAAGAGGTAGGGCCGGTAGTCGTCCAGCTTGTAGCGGGTGGCGGAGAGGTAGACCGTGGCTGGATCCACGGGAGAGGGCTCCAGCATGGTGACGTAGCTCCACTCGGGCAGCTCCGGCGGGGTGACATTCTGCCAGCTCTGGCCCCCGTCCCGGCTCACGTGGACCAGGCCGTCGTCGCTGCCGGCCCAGAGGACGCCGGGCTCATGGGGCGACTCGAAGAAGGCGGAGATGGTGCAGTAGTGCTCCGCGCCGCTGGTGTCCAGGGTCAGGGGGCCGCCGGAGGGACCCAGCTTGCTCTCGTCGTTCCGGGTCAGGTCCGGGCTGATCACCTCCCAGGAGCTGCCCTCGTCCGTGGTGCGGAAGACATGGTTGCCGCAGGTGTAGAGGACGTTCGTGCCGTTCGACTCCCGGCCCTGGGCCGTGGTAGTCGAACCATGGGGGGAGAAGACGATGGGGAAGGTCCAGGGGAAGCGATAGACCATGTCCTTGGCCCCCCAGCCGCTGTAGAGCTCCGGCCAGACGGTGACCAGGCGGATCTGCTTGGTGCGGTGATCGTAGCGCTGGAGCGCGCCGCCGCCCCCGGGGCTGGAGCCCACCGCGCCCACGAAGACGATGTCCGGATCGTCCGGCTTCACCGCGATGTAGCCGCTCTCGCCCGTGCCTGCGGGGTAGCAGTCCGTCCAGGGGATGGCCCCCTTCTCCGAGGCGCTGGGCACCGCGATGCTGGAGTTGTCCTGCTGGGTGCCGTAGACGGTGTAGGGCTGGCGGTTGTCCACGTCCAGGTGGTAGAACTGGGCGGTCATCTGGTTGTAGATGCTGGACCAGGTCTGGCCGCCGTTGAAGCTGACGCAGGCGCCGCCGTCGTTGCCGTTGATCATGCGCTGGGGGTCCTGCGGGTCGATCCAGAGGGCGTGGTTGTCCCCGTGGGGCGTGGTGATCTCGGCCCAGCTCACGCCGCCGTCCGTGGACTTCCACATGCGCAGGTTGTTCACGTAGACTGTGTCCGGGTCCTGGGGATCGGCGAAAATGTGCATGTAGTACCAGGGCCGGGCCAGCAGGTCTCGGTTGGAGGTGAGCTGCTGCCAGGTCTGGCCGCCGTCGTCCGAGCGGTAGACCCCGGCCTGGTCCTCCTTGGCCTCGATGATGGCCCAGACCCGGTCCGGATTGGCCGGGGAGATGGTCACGCCCATCTTGCCCAGGATGCCCTCTTGGGGCAGGCCCTTGGCCCGGCTGATGTTCGTCCAGGTGTCGCCGCCGTCCGTGGACTTCCACAGGCCGCTGTCCGGCCCGCCGCTGACCAGCTCCCAGAAGTGGCGGTGCACCTGCCAGATGGTGGCGTAGAGGATGCGGGGGTTGGTCACGTCCAGGGCCAGGTCCACCGCGCCGGCCCGGTCCGAGACGTAGAGCACCTTCTCCCAGGTCTGGCCGCCGTCGGTGGTGCGGAAGACGCCCCGCTCCGGGTTGGGGCCGAAGGCGTGGCCCAGCGCGGCCACGTAGACAATGTCCGGGTCCTGGGGGTGGATGCGGATCTGGCCGATGTGGTGGGTCTCCTGCAGGCCCACGTTCTGCCAGGTCTTGCCCCCGTCCGTGGACTTGTAGACGCCGTCGCCCCAGCTCACGTCCCCGCGGATGGCCGTTTCGCCCATGCCCACGTAGATCACGTTGGGGTCGGCCTCGGAGACCGCGATGGCCCCCACGGACGCGGAGGAGAGATAGCCGTCGGAGATGTTCTCCCAGTAGACGCCGCCGTCGATGGTCTTCCAGACGCCGCCGGCCACGCCACCGAAGTAGAAGACGTTGCGCTGGGTGGGGTGGCCACAGGCCGCCACCACCCGGCCGCCTCGGGGTGGTCCGATGCAGCGCCAGTGGAGTTGCTGGAAGGCTTCCGGGTCAAAGGACAGGTTGCTCATGGGGCTTGCTCCCTTCTGGGTGGATCCAGGGTGGATGGACACGGAGTTGTGGCGGGTTCGGGCGTCAGGTCAAGCAGGCCGGCCCAGGGGAGGGGCCAAACCGGTTCAGAGCGGGGATCGATTGGACTTTACCGGAAAGCGGGGGACAAGTCAAACGTTGGGGGAAGGATTCATCACGGAAGTGCCCAGGCGCCAGAAGACCCGGGCGCTCACTTCTCCTGGAGCCGCTTCATGGCCGCCCGACCCAGCATGGGGAAAGCCTGGTCGTCCACCACCGGGTGGTAGAGGCCAGCCCGCACGTCCCGGTAGTAGCGTTCCAGGGGCAGTCGCTTGGACATGCTGGCGCCGCCGGCCACCCGCATGCAGTGGTCCACCGCCTCCAGGGCATGGTTGGTGACGGTCACCTTGGCGGCCACGATGTCCGGGGAGAGATCTCGCCGCCGATCCGGGAAGCGGTCCCAGTCGTCCGCCACCTGGGTGAGCAGGGCCTGGGCCTGGGTCAGGAGCAGATCCGCCTGGCCCAGCCGCCGCTGCACCGACTCCAGCTGGGCGATGGGCTTGCCCAGGGCCGTGGGCACCCGCTCCTGGGCATAGCGGATGGCCGTCTCCAGGGCCGCCTGGGCCACGCCCAGGTAGACCGCGCTCACCGTGAGGGCGAACCAGGCGTTGATGGTGGACTTGGTGGGGTCGTCCGCCTGGGGATGGCCCCGGTGGAGCATGAACCGGTGGGGCACCCGAGCCTCCACGATGCGGATGTCGTGGCTGCCCGTGGCCCGCATGCCCATGGCATCCCAGTTTTCGATGATCTGGATGTGGGGCCCCTTGGGGACCACGAAACGGGCCACATGGCCGCTGCCGTCCTGGAGCGCGGCGGGGATGATGAAGTAGTCCAGGGCCGGGCTCATGCTGGCGTAGGTCTTGTAGCCGTCGATGATCCACGCCACCGGCTCCACGCCCCGGTTGGCATAGACAGGCTTGGCCGTGGTCTTGGGCAGGCCACCCCGGCTGGGGCTGCCCAGCTCCGGCTCCGTGGCGATGGAGTTGACCAGCGCGCCCCGCTGCACCACCTCCTGGCAGATGTGGGCGAAGAGCTCCCGGGGCCAGGAGCGGGTCTCCGCGGCGGAGCCCATGACCTGCATGTGCATGGTCAGGCTCAGCGCGGTGCTGCCGTCCCCCACGGCCAGGACTTCCATGGTCAGGACGGTCTCCAGCAGGTTGGCGCCCCAGCCGCCGAACTCCTGGGGGATGACCAGCTTGGGCAGGCCGGCCTCTCGGATCTCGGCGAAGTTCTCCTGGGGGAAGGTGCCCAGGCGATCGTGCTCCGGGGCCCGCTCCGCGAAGCGAGGGGCCAGCTCCTGGGCCATGGCCACAAAACGGCGTTGGCGTTCTGTGCGTGGGATGATCATCGACGGCTCCAATGCAAGGCGTCTGAACAGGACAAGGGATGGTCTCGCTCGGGGTATTTTAGCACAATCTCCGGGAAATCCGGCGCGCCAGAGGCGCCCGGATCGAGCCTCTCCGCGCCCGCTCCTCTGGGTGCAAGTAAGAGTTGTCAGAGATATGGCTATCAGAGCACGAAAGCTGGAGAGCTTCTCCCTGAGCACTGGAATTCCCTGACAACTTTTGCGTGCACCCCGCTCCTCTCCGTCGCTTGCCCCGGGAGGGACTCCCCCGTATAATGGACGGCACAGTGTGGCTGAACCACTTTAGGGCCCCAGGCTCGGCTTGCCTTGCTCGGGCTCCATGTCCTGGCCTGCACCCACCCGAAGGG
>WGCB01000540.1 GCA_015494005.1 Caldilineaceae bacterium | reverse complement strand
TTCTTGTCCTCGGCCATGTTGCCGATGAGCCGGGCCCGGGGGTTGGTGCCGATGGCGAACTCCGCGATGTTCCGGGCCCCGTCGTCGCTGGCCGCCACCAGTCGCTCCAGCTGCTCCGCGGCCCGCCCTCCCTGGATGGAGACCACCCGGCCGTCCACCACCTGCATGCGGATGGGCTCGTCCAGCAGCCCCAAGCCGTCCATGGTGTGCTCCACCACCAAGGTCCCCTGGGTGGAGCCCTCCAGGGGACTGATGGCCGTCTCGCCGTCGGGCATGGCCGCGAAGGTACCCGGCCCTTTGACCAGGCCATCCAGGATGTGGGGGGAGCGCCCCTCCAGGCTCAGGCGCAGGTCCGTGCCCTGGGGCGTGCGGATGCGCACATCCCGGGCGGCCTGCATCCGCTCCGCGATGCGGGCGCAGGTGGCCGCGATCTGCTGGTAGTCCGCGTTGATGGCCCCGTGGAGCATCAGGTCCTCGGTGACGCCCCGGAGCACCATGATGCGGGCCCCGGCCTGCATGGCCCGCTGGGTGGCGTCCGTGTGGGTCATGGCGTGGGTGACCACCTGGAAGACCACCTGGGCCCCCTCCATGGCGGTGGCCACCACCTCGGGCACCTCCCGGCCGTGCTGGGCCCGGGGCGCCATGAGCACCAGCACTGGGTCCGTGCCCAGGGCCGCGGCCACGTCCAGGAAGACCTGGGCCAGGGGCAGCCGCTCTGTGTCAGTGACCACGCAGACCCGCTCCCCGGGCTGCAAGTGCATGTTCTCCTGGGCCAGCTGGTTGACGACGGTGAAAAGTTTGGGATTGTGCATGGGTTTCATCCCGTGAGTGGTGGTTGGATGGACAGGCGACTTCACGTGCTGGCGCCGGCGCCGTTCTCGGACTGCTCCTGATGCTCCACCAGCACTTGGTGGAGCACCTCCCAGCTGTTGGCGATGTGCTCCCGGGCGGCGACCTCCGCGCCGGCTTCGTCCCCTGCGGCCAGGGCCGCGTGGATGCGCTCGTGCTCGCTCAGGGTCTGCTCCAGGCGGCCCGGGAAGACGGACCAGAGGGTGATGCGCAGCAGGTTCACCTGGGAGCGAAGCTGGCTCAGGATGGTGTGCAGCACCTGGTTTCCGGCCATCTCCACGATCAGGTCGTGGAAGCGGTTGTTGTGGAGGATCAGCCCCCGGGTGTCCTGCTCCGCCATGACCTGCCGGGAGGCGTCCAGGACCCGGCGCAGTTCGGCCAGGGCTTCCGCTGGCCGGTTCCGGGCGGCCAACTGGGCGGCCAGCCCCTCCAGCAGGGCCCGCACCTCGTAGACCTGTCGGGCTTCCTCCAGGCTGAGGCGGCGGACCATGGCCCCTTGCCGGGGCAACACCTGGATCAGCCCCTCCCGCTCCAGGCGGAAGAGGGCCTCCCGCACCGGGGTGCGGCTCACCCCCATCTGCTGGGCCAGCTGCTTCTCCGCCAGGCGCTCCCCGGGCTGGAGATGACCAAAGACGATGTGGTCCCGCAGCTTCTGGTAGACGGACTCCGCCACGGTGAGCGGCTTCTGGATGGTCAGGGGTTCTTTCATGGGTCCCACAGGACAGGGGCGCGGTGGGGAATCCACGCCCGGATGACCAGATGATGTGAAGATGGAAGATGGGGGAAAAGCCAGGGCTCCGCGGGGGAGGAGCCGGATCCAGCGGGTATACAGTATATTGTATACCGTTTTACACCGTCAAACAGGGTGAAAATTTCAGGTGGACGCAAACTTTCCAGGCGTCAACCGGTCCTGTGCAGGAAACGCCACAGAAACAGAGGAGGAGCAGCAGGTGGCGGGTGGTCAGTCTACCACTTTCGGTCAGGCGGGTCTGGTGGCGGGCCTCCATGCCGCCCTGTTCGGGGAAATGGCAACAAAAAACGAGAGGCATCTTCGGGGGAGGAGACGCCTCTCGTTGCCAGCATGGGTTGTGTCGAGCAGGGCCGAACTCAGCGCTTGGCCTCCGCGGAGCGGCGACGGCCCAGCTGCTTGCGGACGTCCAGCTCGTAGCGGCGCACGATGTCCAACCCCACGGCCACCAGGAGCATCAGGGCGGCCAGGCCAGCGAAGATCCAGGCCAGGACATCGGAGAAGCTCAGGCCGGTCTGGGCCTCCTGGGCCGCCGGGCTGGTGGACGCCATGGCCG
>WGCB01000539.1 GCA_015494005.1 Caldilineaceae bacterium | reverse complement strand
TCGCGGCCCAGCGAAACACATAGAACCGAGTGAAGAAACCTATGACCAAACTTGTGATTGTTGAATCGCCGACCAAAGCCAAAACCATCCGCAACTACCTGCCCAAGGAGTACCAGGTCAAGGCCAGCATGGGCCATGTCCGGGACCTGCCCGCCTCGGCCAGCGAGATCCCGGCCAAGGTGAAGGGCGAGCCTTGGGCCCGGCTGGGGGTGAACGTGGAGAAGGACTTCGAGCCCCTCTACGTGGTGCCTTCCAGCAAGAAAAAAGTGGTGGCGGAGCTGCGCAAGGCGGTGAAGGAAGCGGACGAGCTGATCCTGGCCACGGACGAGGACCGGGAGGGCGAGTCCATCGGCTGGCACCTCTTCCAGCTTCTCAAGCCCAAGGTGCCGGTCAAGCGCATGGTCTTCCACGAGATCACCCGGGAAGCCATCCGCAAAGCCCTGGAAGAGACCCGGGAGATCGATGAAAACCTGGTGCGGGCCCAGGAGACCCGACGCATTCTGGACCGACTGGTGGGCTACACCGTCTCGCCCCTGCTCTGGAAGAAGATCGCCCCCAAGCTCTCCGCGGGGCGGGTGCAGAGCGTGGCCGTGCGCCTGCTGGTCCAACGGGAACGGGAGCGCCGGGCCTTCAAAGCCGGCCGCTACTGGGATCTGAAGGCACACCTGAACAAGCGCCCGGACCGACCCGAGCATCGCTTCGAGGCCCAGCTCGTCTCCGTGGGTGGGGTGCGGGTGGCCACCGGCCGGGACTTCGACGAGCAGACCGGGAAGATCCCCGAGGGCAAGAAGGTCCTGCTCCTGGACGAAGCCCAGGCCAAGGCCCTGCGGGAGCGGCTGCTCCAGGGCACCTGGCAGGTGACGGGCGTGGAAGAGCGGACGGCCAAGCGGTCGCCGGCCCCGCCCTTCACCACCAGCACCCTGCAGCAGGAGGCCAACCGCAAGCTGGGCATGAGCGCCAAGCAGACCATGCAGGTCGCCCAGCGCCTCTACGAGAACGGCTACATCACCTACATGCGCACGGACTCGGTCCACCTGAGCGATGAGGCCATCCAGGCGGCTCGCCAGCGCATCACCGAGCTGTACGGGCCGGAGTACCTGCACGCCAAGCCTCGACGCTACCGCACCAAGGCCAAGGGCGCGCAGGAGGCCCACGAGGCCATCCGCCCGGCTGGCAGCCAGATGCTGCCCACGGATCAGCTTCCCCTCTCCGGCCAGGAGCGGGCCCTCTACGACCTGATCTGGAAGCGCACCGTGGCCACCCAGATGGCGGATGCTCGCCTGCGCTTCACCACGGTGACCATCCAGGTGGAGGATGCGGTCTTCCGGGCCACGGGCCGCAAGGTCCTCTTCCCGGGCTTCTTCCGGGTGTACGTGGAGGGCTCGGATGACCCGGAGGCCGCGCTGGAGAGCCAGGAAGCGCCCCTGCCTCCCCTGGCCGTGGACGAGGAGGTGGAGTGCCGAGAACTGGAGGCCATCGGCCACGAGACCAAGCCACCAGCCCGATACACCGAGGCCACCCTGGTCAAGGCCCTGGAGGCGGAGGGCATCGGCCGGCCCAGCACCTACGCCACCATCATCGACACCATCCTGCAGCGGGGCTACGCCTTCAAGCAGCGCAAGGAGCTGGTGCCCACCTTCGTGGCCTTCGCGGTGACCAACCTGCTGGAGAAGCACTTCGACCGGCTGGTGGACCTGCACTTCACCGCGGAGATGGAGCAGACCCTGGACGACATCGCCGCGGGGGAGGCAGACTGGCTGGCCTATCTGCGCCAATTCTACCTGGGAGAGGGCGGCCTGGCCCAGCAGGTGAAGCAGAAAGAGGCCAGCATCGATCCCCGGGAAGTCAGCCGGGTGCAGCTGGAGGACCTGCCAGCGGAGATCCGCATCGGCCAGTTCGGGCCCTTCCTGGCCAAGGAGGAGAACGGCCAGCGGGTCACGGCCAGCCTGCCGCCCAAGCTGCCCCCCGCGGACCTGACGCCGGAGCAGGTGGAGGAACTGCTCAGCCGCAAGGAGGACGGGCCCCAGCTTCTGGGCACGGATCCAGAGAGCGGCCTGCCCGTCTACCTGAAGAACGGCCCCTACGGCCCCTACGTCCAGCTGGGCGAGAACGGGGAGACAGGACAGAACGGCAAAAAGGCCAAGAAGCCCAAGCGGGT
This sequence comes from Caldilineaceae bacterium, assembly GCA_015494005.1. Taxonomy (GTDB): domain Bacteria; phylum Chloroflexota; class Anaerolineae; order Caldilineales; family Caldilineaceae; genus S144-5. The sequence goes on along the minus strand of WGCB01000539.1, from coordinate 4,774 downwards.
CAGCCTGCTGAAAGGCATGGACCCGGCCAGTGTGGACCTGGAGCTGGCTCTGAAGCTGCTCAGTCTGCCTCGCAGCCTGGGCGTCCATCCGGAGACGGGGAAGGAAGTGCGGGCGGGCGTGGGTCGCTACGGCCCCTTCATCGTCCACGACGGCAAGTTCGTCAGCCTGAAGCCCCCGGACAACGTCCTGGAGGTGACTCTGGAGCGGGCGCTGGAGCTCCTGGCCGCGGCCCCGGCCAAGGGTGGCTCCAAGCGGGTCCTCAAGGAGCTGGGCAAGCACCCCGAGGACGATCAGCCGGTCACGGTCATGGACGGGCGCTATGGCCCTTACGTGAAACACGGGCGGACCAATGCCTCCCTGCCCAAGGGCGTCTCCCCGGAGGAGGTGACCCTGGAGCAGGCCCTGGAGCTCCTGGCCGCCAAGAAAGCATCCAAGGGGAAGAGGACGAAGCGGGCGCGGAAGAAGAGCTGAGCCCCAGCGCCTCTGCCATGCCGAGGCGAAAAAAACAGGTCCACAATAACGGAAGCACAAACGAGGGCGTCTTTTCCATGCGGAAAGGCGCCCTCGTTGCGCGCATCGGCCCTGTTTGTGCTGGCCAGGTGGTGGAAGAGACGGCCAAGGTCGTCGCAGAGCACCGCCAAATGGCGTGCCAAAAATAGTCCATAAGTGCAGGGTGTCTAGTCGCGGGAGAGCGGCTATACTGGCATTGCGTTCCACAAAAAGGTACATCGTTTTACCCGGATGTCTTTTCTTTCCTTCATCGGAGCCAGACAATGCATCCTGACATCGCACCTCTCACCACTACTCCAGGGAGCACGTCCATGGCCACCATTCTTGTGTTGGACAGCCACCCCGTCATGCGGCGGCTGCTGTCACTCCAGCTGCACCGGCGGGATCATGTGGTCCTGCTGGCCCGAAACCAGGAAGAAGCCCTGCAGACCCTCCAGCAGCCCGTGGATCTCCTCATTGCTGCCATCTCCAGCGAAGAGGAAGGGCGCCGGCTGCTGAGCGCCCTGCAGGGCCAGCGAGCCCTCGCGGAGCTGCCGGTGATCCTCATCGCCCCCCTCAGCCAGGGCTATCTGCGGCAGCAGATGCTCCAGGAAGGGGCCAATGTCTTCCTCACCCGACCCACCAGCTCCTGGCAGCTCTCCAACGCGGTCCAGGAGCTGCTCTATCCCCGCTCCGAGACCGTGCCGGAGCTGTTCCAGCAGCCCCTGGCCGCCAACTTCTGAAATCACTCCCAGTCATCAGACTCCTTTGAATGGATGCGAAAGCCCGGAGCGATCCTATGCTCCGGGCTTTCGCATCTCCCACCTGTTTTGTCCACGTTCACAGCCCAGACAGGTCAATGGCCTCCAGTCCTTCTACCGGCTGAGGATAGCGCATGCCCAGCCCTTCCAGGGTCTGGATGATGGTGGTGGCCACCACCAGATCCCGATACCACTTGTGGTTGGCGGGCACGACGAACCAAGGCGCGAACTCGGTGCTGGTGCGGCTCAGGGCAGCCTGGTAGGCCTCCATGTAGCTGTCCCACAGCGCCCGCTCCTTCAGGTCCCCCGGGTTAAACTTCCAACGCTTCTCCGGCCGCTCCAATCGGGCGCGCAGACGGCGCGCCTGCTCGTCTTTGCTGATGTGCAGATAGAACTTCAGGATGGTGGTCCCTTCGTCCGCCAGGGTCTTCTCGAAGGCCCTGATGTGGTCGTAACGCTTGCCCCAGACCTCCGGCGGCACCAGGTTGTGGACCCGCACCACCAGCACGTCCTCGTAGTGGCTGCGGTTGAAGATGGTGATCTCCCCGTTCCCCGGGGTGCGCTTGTGGACCCGCCAGAGGTAATCGTGGGCCAACTCCTCCGGGGTGGGCTTCTTGAAGTTAGCCACCTGCACGCCCTGGGGGTTCACCCGAGCGAAGACCTTGCGGATGGTCCCATCCTTGCCCCCGGTGTCCATGGCCTGGAGCACTACCAGGAGCTTGTGTTTGTTCTCCGCCCAGAGGAGGTACTGGAGCTCGGCCAGGCGTTTGTTCAGCTTTTTCAGCCGTTTTCGCCCCTCCTTCTTGCCCACGGGGAACAGGCTGGTGTCGTTCGGGTCCCACTGGCTCAAATCCACTTGACTGCCGGGCTGCACGCGGTACTGTTCCATGACACATTTCCTTGCTTTTGAGTGATTTCTGGATGCGGCTCACTTTCAAATTTCCAGCAAATGGGGTATAAATTTCCCCAGGTGCTGCACTGCCGAACGAACCGGAGCACCTTCTGGAACACAGCCCACCCTCAGCGAGCAGAACATGGTTCCTTCCTTATCCCGCATTCGTCCCATCCTGTTGACCGGCCTCCTGGCCACGCTGACCGGGCTTGCCCTGCTGCTGGCCGCCTGTCAGGGAGGCCCCGGCCCCACCAGCACGCCCACGGCGACCGCCAAAGTCACCAACGCCGACAACGCCCCGGCCCCACCGGAGTCCACACCGTCGCCGGCCACCCAGCGCTCCACGCCGGCTGTCGCCGGGACGCCTCGCCTCGTCGCGCCGGTGACCGTGGCCCTGGATCCGGCCCTGCCGGAAACTTATGTCAACCCACTCCTGGCCAAGCTGAGCCAGATGACCAGCCTGGTGACAGAAGAGGGCCCCCGCCCCCTGCTGGTGCTGGACCGACCGGAGCGGGCCCAGGCCTGGATCGGTCTCCAGCCCCTGGGCCAGGCCCAGCACCCCATTGGGGAGCGATTTTACGCGGTGGTGGTCCCTTTTGCAACCGTCCAGGACGATGTGCCCCTGGAGGAGCTGGCCGCCCGCTGGCGAGGCGAGGGCCCCGGACCCCTCCTCCTGGGCAGCGAGGAAAGCCTGGACGTGGCGGCCGTCCTCGGGGAGGCGGTGGGAAAGCCGCCGAGCATCCTGTCGCCCGATGCCCTGCTGGACGCCCTGGAGGAAACACCCGATGCCCTGGGCATCCTCCCGTTCCACCGCCTGGATCCCCGCTTCAAAGTCCTGACCGTGGACGGGGTCAACGTGCTGAGCAATCGGCTGGACCCGGCCAGCTATCCCCTGGCCCTGGCCCTGGACGTCCAGGGAGAGGAAGCGGAGGCCCTGGCCCAGAGCCTGGCCGGGGTCATCCAGCCGACCAGCAACCGGGATGCCAGCCAGCTCACCACCCTGATCATGACCGGCGTCACCGCCATGTCCCGGGCCACCGCCGCCCGCATGGAGGCCATGGGCCCCCTCTACCCGGCTCTGGTCATCTCCGACACCCTGCGGGCCGCGGACATCACCCACGTGAGCAACGAGGTGCCCTTCCTCTCCGACTGCGTGGTCAACAACAGCGTGGACAACCTGGTCCTCTGCAGCCACACGGACTACTGGGCCGCGCTGGAGGCCATCGGCACGGACATCGTGGGCCTGAGCGGCAACCACGTGAACGATTTCGGCCGGGACGGGGCCCGGGAGTCCATCCAGTTCTACCGGGACAAGCAGATCCCCATCTACGGCAGCGGGCTGAACGTGGAGGAGGCCTGCGCCCCCCTGCTCTGGGAGCACAACGGCAACCGCTTCGCCTTCATCGCCGCCCTGGCCTTCTGGCCCCAGACCGCCTGGGCCACGGAGGATCAGCCCGGCGCCTGCTACTTCTACGACAACGAGGAGCGCATCCTGGAGAGCATCCGGGAGCTGCGCCCCCAGGTGGACATCATCGCGGTGGAGCTCCAGTACCAGGAGAGCTACGATCCCCGCCCTCTCCAGGACCAGGTCCTGACCTTCCGGGAGCTGCGGGAGGCCGGTGCGGACATCGTCACTGGGGTGCAGAGCCACGTGCCCCAGGCCATGGAGCCCTACGGTCCCGAGGAGAGCCGGGGCCCCAGCATCATCGTCTACGGGCTGGGGAACCTCTTCTTCGATCAAATGTGGAGCTGGCAGACCCGGACGGAGCTCATCGCCCGGCACACCATCTACCAGGGACGGCTGATCAGCACGGAGATCCTCACCGCTGTGCTGGAGGACTACGCGCAGCCGCGCTGGGCCACCCCCGAGGAGCGGGCGGAGATCCTGCAGCGCATCTTCAACGCCGCGCCCTTCCGGCCCTAGCCCTCAGGCGTCCGCCCTAGCCGCCGGAGGCGCTGGCCGAGCCGTGCCACCGTTTCAGTGTCTGGAGGAGCACCCGTCCCGGGCCGGTGAGCTGGGTCATGAAGAACCCCTCTCCCCCGAAGAGCACCTTGCGACAGCCCCCCACCCCCTGGATGTCGTACTCCACGCTGTCGGAGAAGGCGACCAGGTTGCCCGTACTCACCAGGAGGGATTCCCCGGAGGCCAGCTTGCGGTCTGAGAAGTCCCCGCTGCCGTGGATCAGGACCGTGCCCACGCCGGAGATCCGCTGCAGGAAGAGGCCCACACCCCCGAAGAGGGCCGCTCCGGCTCGGCGAGCCACCATCACGCTGATGTCCAGATCCACGCCCCAGGCAGCCAGGAAGGCGCCTCGGGTGGTGATCACCGGCCCGTCCTGGGCCAGGTCCCACACCTCGATGTGCCCCGGCGCGTTGGCGGCCAGGAGGGCGAACTGGTCCGGCTGCTCCGTCTGCAGATAGGTGAGGGCCACCCCCTCCCCGGCCAGGGACCGGCGCATGGCGCCGCCCACGCCGCCGGGCACCTTCAGGTGCCACTGGAGCCCTGGCGAGTAGGCCATGATGGAGCCTTTGCTGGCCCAAGCAGACTCCCCAGGCTCGAAATCCAGACGCACGATCTGGGCGATCTCGCCGGAGATCTGATAGCGCATCACTGCTCTCCTTTCCGAAATT
>WGCB01000538.1 GCA_015494005.1 Caldilineaceae bacterium | reverse complement strand
GTCATCATCGCGGACAAGGCGGACGTGCACCGCAGCCGGGTCCAGAACCCGGACATGGCCACCTTCGACATCCATGACCGGGTGAACTACGCGGCCACCCGCAGCTTCGTCCGAGTGGATGCCAAGGCGGGGGTCATCGCCCTGGAACTGGAGATCGACACCCAGTTTGCCCAGGTGATCGAGTACTTCGAGATCTTCCTGAGCCGGATGGTCATGGTGCGCCAGGCGGTGAAGTTCCTGGGCTGCGAGTTTCACCTGATCATCAACGACACCCGGTTTGCATAAGCTGCGAGGAGTTAGGAGTTGGGAGTTGGAAGTTGGGAGTTGGCGGAGGCGGCAAGTCCATCGCCAGTCTCACTCCCCAGCCCTGCCAGTCGACTATTCCAATTGCCGTCCAATTGCCGGATCACCCAATCACCCGTTACAGGAAGTGGCCATGCGCATCGTACGTTTCCTTCCGGACAAGGAGAGCAACCAATCGAAACCCACGTGGGGCCTGATCCTGGAGAAGCTGGTCTATCCACTGGTGCGGGCGCCCTATGAGAGCCCCCGGCAGCGGCTGGAGTTCGTGCCGGAGATCGCCGGGGAGCCCAGCTTCCTGGAGGATGTCCACCTCCTGCCCCCGGTGGCGCCCCGGAAGATCCTCTGCGTGGGGCGCAACTACGCGGAGCACGCCACGGAGCTGGGCAGTGAGATCCCCACGGAGCCGGTGGTCTTCCTGAAGTCGCCCAGCACCCTCATTGGCCCGGAGGAGGCGGTGGTGCTGCCCTCCATCAGCAAACGGGTGGACCACGAGGCGGAGCTAGCCCTGGTCATCGGCAAACGCTGCCGCTACCTGAACCCCCAGGACGCGGACAACATTGTCTTCGGCTACACCCTGGCCAACGACGTCACCGCCCGGGACCTGCAGGAGCAGGACGTGCAGTGGACCCGGGGCAAGAATTTCGACACCTTCGGACCGGTGGGGCCCTGGATCGACACGGAGTTTTCCCCCACCGACCGAGAAATTCGATGCTACGTGAACGACGAGTTGAGGCAGCGGGGGCACACCTCGTCCATGCTCTACTCCGTCGGTCACATCCTGGCCTACATCTCCCAGTTCATGACCCTGGAACCGGGCGATCTGATCCTCACGGGCACGCCCTCCGGGGTGGGCCCGCTGAAGCCAGGAGACGTGGTGCGGGTGGAGATGGACGGGTTGGGCTCCCTGAGCAACCCGGTGATCGCCGGCGTCTAGGCCGGCCCTGTCCAATCCAACCGACAACCCAACCACGCATCGAATTTCAGGAGAAACCCAATGACAGTTCCTGCGCTTGAACACTTCACGGACATCGACAGCCTCACCAGCCAGCAGGTCTGGGGGCTGTTGCGCCTGGCCAAGCGGCTCAAGGATGAGCTGCAGGAGATGGGCCAGAACCCGCCTATCCTGGCCGGGAAATCCCTGGCCCTCCTCTTCCAGAAGCCCAGCCTGCGCACCCGGGTCAGCTTCGAGATGGGCATGGTGCACCTGGGCGGCTACGCCTTCTACCTGAGCCCCCAGGAGGTGGGCCTGGGCACCCGGGAGAGCCCCGCGGACGTGGCCCGGGTCCTCAGCGGCTACGCGGACGGCATCATGGCCCGGGTCTTCGACCATGAGCACATCCTGGAGATGGCCGAGTGGGGCAGCGTGCCCATCATCAACGGGCTGAGCGACTTCAGCCACCCCTGCCAGGCCCTGACCGACATCTTCACCATCTGGGAGGCCTTCGGTCGCCTGGAGGATCTGCTCCTGGTCTACGTGGGGGACGGGGCCAACAACGTGGCCACCAGCCTGATCCAGATCGCGGGGAAGGTGGGCCTGGCCATGCGGGTGGTGGCGCCCCCTGGCTACCAGCCGGACCCCAAGATCATCCAGCAGAGCGGCGCGGCAGTGGAAGTCACCGACGACCTGGATGGGGTGAAGGGGGCGGACGTCCTCTACACGGACGTGTGGACCAGCATGGGCCAGGAAGAGGAGCGGGCCAAGCGCCTGGCCATTTTCCCGCCCTACCAGGTGAACCAGGCCCTGGTGGAACGCACGGGCAACCCCAACGTCAAGGTGATGCACTGCCTGCCGGCCCACCGGGGGGAAGAGATCACCGACGAGGTGGCGGATGGCCCCCACAGCCTGCTCTTCCCCCAGGCCCACAACCGGCTGCACGCCCAGAAGGGCATCCTGGCCCATCTGCTGGGAGGCGTCGCCTTACCAGAAGCATGAGCGTAGACCTGTTGCTCGTCGCCACAGGCTAGCTTCCTGGGACGCCCCCTTGTTGCGCACATGGGGGCGTCCCACATGAAGGGCTGCAGCGCTTCGACAGCCTGGTCATTCCGTCCTTTTCGTCGATCTTTTTTCCGAACTTTTC